>CALGEF010000405.1 GCA_937881755.1 uncultured Acidobacteriota bacterium | reverse complement strand
TGATGCTGGCCGCGTTCGGCAAGAAGCGGGCGCCGGAGGCGGCGGCCTCCAAACCGGTTGTGGGCCAGCCGGCAGCCAGCAAGCCGCGAGCGAAAGTGGCGGCAGGTGCGGCGCTGGATCTTGATCCGGAGGAATGGGTCTCCGGCAACGTGATCCACTATGACCGCCAGCGCGACTTCGGCTACATCCGTTGCGACCGGGTGAAAGGGCATGTCCGCTTTGAGGCGGCCGATTTCAAGCGCGCCCCGCGCATCGGCGAGACGGTGCGCTTCAAGGGCCAGCATGGTGCTCGCCGAAAGCCGGTGGCGGTTGTGGTGGAGCGGATGCCGGAGACGAAGCGGGCGGGCTAGGGCGCGAGGCCAAGCGCCTTAAGGGCCTCCAGGATGCCCTCAGTGCGCGGGCGCATGTCGTCTGCGATATGGGCATGGGTGGGAATATAGAAGAGGCCGAGGTCCAGGCCTTTCAGGGCGATCTCGGCGCAGCGCTCCGACAGGATGATGTGCATCTCGGGGGGAAGGTCCTTCGGGTCCGGGATGTGCTTTGCGATCAGCGGCGTGTAGACGCCGCCGGGCAGCAGGATGTGGACGTCCATCGTCTCGCCGCGCAACTCCTCGTGCAGCCACTCGGCCATGATCAGCACGCCGTGCTTGGTGGCGCCGTAGGCGGCCAGGCCGTTGCGCCGCACGGCACCTGGCAGGCTGAGGGAGTTTTCCGAGCCGGTGATCATCAGCCGGCCCCGCTGGCCAGCGGCGGTGAGGGCGGCGGCATAAGCCTGCGCAAGACGGAACGGCGCAAACAGATTCAACGCGAACATGTTCATCGCCGCGTCGTCGAAGTGATCCTTGATGATCCGCTTGTTGCGGCCATAACCCGCATTGGCGCAGACAAGATCGAGCTTACCCCGCCATTCAAAAGCGCGTTCAAGGAGCGCTGCCGGAGCCGCCGGATCCGACAGGTCGCAGGCAATGGCGAGACCGCCGAGGCTGGCAGCAACGGATTCGGCGGCGGCCGCCTGCCGGTCGGCGATGATGACCGCGGCGCCGCGCGCCTCAAAGGCTTCGGCGAGTGCCTTGCCAATGCCGGAGGCGCCGCCGGTGATGAGGACAGTCTGGTCGGCATAGTCGATCATGGCGTTTCTTTCAGTTGCCGGTGTCTTTCCGGACGCTATGCCTTCCGCGCTTGCCGCAGTCCTGTCATCGCCCCAGATGCTTGCCGAGAGCCCGCAGCGGCGCGGACTGAAGATCGGGGACCGAGCCATCGGCACGGGGGCCGATATTGATCAGCAGGTTGCCGCGCTTGGTGGTGACGTCCGTAAAGAGGTCAATCAGGCCCTGGGCATCCAGAAAGTCTTCCGGCAGCTCGTCCGTGTTGTAACCGAAGCCGAGGCCGAGGCCGCGGCAGGACTCCCACTTCTGTGTTTTCGGAATCGCGCCGAGACCGAACTCGACACAGCGGAAATCGCCGAACGGGGCGGGGGTCTCTTCCTGCTGGCCGCCGGCGGTTCGGGCTTTCAGCATGGCATTGAAGCTGGCGCGGGATGCGGGGTCGCGCAGGGAGTTGAAGAATTCGGTCGCGGCGAGCCAGCGGTCATTGGTCACGCCGTCCGGCACCGCGGCATAGTAATAATTATGGAGCGTACTGACGCCTTCGACATCCGGCCAACAGATATCGTTCCAGAAGACGGACGGCTTGTACCGGTCGATCAGCTCCTTCGCCTGCGCGAGCGCGTAGGCGCGGTAGTCTTGCTCCGTCGGCACGCAGGCGAACATGTCGCCGATATTCGAAATCGGCGTGTTGCGGAAAGTCCAGTCAAGGCCGCCGGAATAGTAGACGCCGAAGCGCAGGCCGCGCGCGCGGACGGCGTCTGCCAGTTCGCCGGTAAAATCGCGGGGCGTGTTCCAGCCGGGACGATGGGGATTGGACACATCTGTCGGCCAGAGGCAGTAGCCGTCATGATGCTTGGTGACGAAGACGACGTAGCTTGCGCCGGATTCGACGAAGAAATCTGCCCAGGCATCTGCATCGAAGCTCTGAGCGGCGTCGTCGAATTCCGGCCGGAAGTCCGTGAATGATTTGTCGCCATAGAGCGCCTTGTGGCGCGCGCGCGTGGGGCTGCCTTCGACGCGCATCGCGTTCTCGTACCATTCCGAATATGGGGTCAGCACCGCGCTCCTGTCATAGTCGTCGCCGATCAAATCGTGGATGGCGCGACCGCGCGGGGCCCAGGCGGGAATAGTAAAGATGCCCCAGTGGATGAAGATGCCCAGTTGCGGCTTTGCATACCATTCGGGGCAGGGGCGGGTTTCACTGTCAGCCATCTTTGTCTCTTTCTTCCAAACGGTCCAGCGGCTCGGTAACGCTCCAGGCGAAAGGCGCGAAAGCGGCGCGCGGCAGGCCGGCCTTGCCGAGCGCACTGGCCGTCCACTGGTTGCAGGTGTTGAACGGGCTGTATCGTCCTTTAGCGGAGAGTAGCAGCTCGCCGGGGACGCTCGTCTCGATAGGCCGGTAGGCGCCGTCGGCATCCTTCTTCAGGCTCATGAGGATTTCGTCGATGAGCACGGCTTTCGTGCCCTGCCCGCCGCGCAGTGGTTTGCAGACGCTGCGGACATCCGAGCCGTAGACCGGCACGATGCGCATCGCGACCGGGTTCATGCCGGCGAGGGCTGTGAGCGCGCGGGAGGGGGTCAGGTCCTCCGGGTACAGAACTCTGGTGAAGAAGACCGAGTCGCCCCAGCCGAACAGCAGATAGGTGTCGCGAGGCAGGTAGTCAGGGATCATGCCGCGGAATTCCTTGCGCCAGTTGATCACTTCGCCGTCGAGCGGCAGGGCAATGTCTGTGTGGAAGGCGGCTTCGCAGAGATAGGCGGCGGGCTTGGCGGGCGGCAGATACGCCGTCCTGCCGGTGAGCGGCAGCACGCCCGACAGCCAGGCCGCGCCCATATACCAGAAACCGCAGATCAGGGCAGCGATGAGCGCCAGGGCGGCCCAGCGAAGTCCGGTGATCAGGAATCTGGCTGCGTCCACCCCGTCTCCCCTGGCCGCAATCCGCGCTGGGGATAGATGAAAGCAACGCGTTGCGGGTGGCAAGCGAGATTCTGTTTGTTCATCTTTTGTTCTCGTGATAAACACTCCGCATGATGCTGTCTCTGTCCATCCGTGACTTCGTGCTCATTTCCCGGCTCGATCTTTCGCCAGGCGAAGGGTTTACCGCGCTGACCGGCGAAACCGGTGCAGGCAAATCGATTATTCTGGATGCGCTGTCGCTGGCGCTGGGCGGGCAGGCCGACCGGTCGGTCATCCGGTACGGCGCCGCGCAGGCGAGCGTTGCGGCGGAATTTGCGCCGCCGGCAAGTCACCCTGTCTGGGCGCTTCTGGCGGCCCAGGGCGTCGCGGCCCAAAACGGCGAGACGCTTACGCTGAAACGCCTGGTGCGCTCGGAAGGGCCCGCGCGGGCGTTCATCAACGATCAGCCGGTCAGCGCTGTGCTGCTGGCGGAGGCGGGCGAGCTGCTGGTGGAAGTGCATGGTCAGCATGCGGCGTCGAGCCTGCTGAGGCCGGCGGCGCATCGGCGTCTGCTCGACCTGTTTGCGGGTAATGACGCGCTGCTCACGGCATGCGCTACGGCACATGCGGCGCGGATGGAGGCGCGAGAGGCGCGGGTTGCGCTGGAGGCCGAAGCGCAATCGGCGGCCGAGGCGCAGGCCTGGTTGCAGGACACAGTGGCGGAACTGGCGAAGCTCGGCCCGCAGCCGGGAGAGGCCACGCGGCTGACGGCGGAGCGCGCGCAGATGATGCAGTCGGAACGCGTGCTGGAGGCGGTGGCCGAGGCGGCCACCGCGTTGGCGGCGGCAGATGCGGAGGCAGCCTTGTCGAAGGCCTCGCGGGCCGCGGAGCGGATCTGCCGGCTACCGGGTTTTGAAGGTGGGGCAGGCGCGCTGCCCGCAGCGGCGAAAGCAGCGTGCGAGGCGATCGAGCGTGCGATGATCGAAATGCGCGAGGCCGAAAGCGCGATTGCGCGGTTGGAGCGGATGCCGATCGATGCCGGAGATCTGGAAGGTGTCGAAGGGCGGCTGTTTGCGCTGCGCGCGATGGGGCGAAAGCTTGTCTGCGATCCGGATGCGCTGAATGCGCAGTGGGAGGCTCTGGCCGCGCGGCTGGAACTGGTCGAGGCGGGTGAGCTCGGCATTACGGCGGCCCGCAAGGCCGAACGCGCCGCCGAGGCGCGCTGGCACAGCGCGGCGCACGCGCTGAGCGAGGCGCGCCGGGCAGCAGCGTCACGGCTGGAGGCAGCGATTGCGGCAGAGCTGGCGCCGCTGAAACTCGGGCGGGCAACAATACGTGTCGCGCTGACACCGTTGCTTCCCGATGAGACCGGCGCGGCGGGCGCCGAGCGCGCCGAATTTGAAGCGGAGACGAACACGGGCGCGGGCTTCGGACCGCTGCGCAAGGTCGCCTCTGGCGGCGAGCTTGCCCGTGTATCGCTCGCGCTGAAATGCGCGCTGGCTGAAGCCGGAAGTGCGGGCACGCTGATCTTCGACGAGGCGGACCAGGGCGTCGGCGGGGCGGTCGCCGCCGCGATCGGCGAACGGCTGGTGCGGCTCTCGGCCTCGCGCCAGGTGCTGGCGGTCACGCACAGTCCGCAGGTCGCGGCGGCGGCGGACGCGCACTGGCTTGTTGAAAAGTCGGCGAAGGCTGGCGGGACGCGGCTGACCACGCTAGATGCGGGGACACGGCAGG
>CALGEF010000404.1 GCA_937881755.1 uncultured Acidobacteriota bacterium | reverse complement strand
GCACAGCACACGCTGGCCTCGCGCTTTGTCCATGATCTGGCGAAGGCGGGCAGGTTGCATCCGGCGCTTTCTTTCGGGTTCGGGGCGGTATAGCGGCGCTGGCAGCGGGTTGAAAGTCCTGGCTGCAGGAGGGGTTGATCCAGCGAGCAGGTTAGGGCGTATCTGTACATACCAGACTTCAGGATTTGGCCGAGTTTCATGTCAGTTTTGCCGCCCGTCATTGTCTGGTTCCGCGAAGATCTGCGGATTTCCGATAATCCGGCGCTGGCCGCTGCTGCAGACACGGGCGCCGCTGTTATCTGCCTGTATATCCGGGAGACGGGCCTGGCGGGCGCGCGCCCGCTCGGCGGCGCTGCCAGATGGTGGCTTAACCAGAGCCTGCAGGCCCTTTCAGCCTCGCTGGAAGGCCTTGGCGGGCGGCTGGTTCTGAAAACCGGCAACGCAATGGAAGTGCTGAGCGCGCTGGTCACCGAAACCGGCGCAAAGTCTGTTTTCTGGACACGCCGCTACGGCGAAGCGGAGAAGACCGCCGATGCCGCCGTCAAGGCGGCCCTGAAAGAGACGGGCATCAATGTCCAGAGCTTCAACGGGCGGCTGCTGATGGAGCCCTGGGCCCTGAAAACGGGCTCCGGCGGCTACTACCGTGTGTTCACGCCGTTCTGGCGCGCGATGCAGTCGGCTTACAGCGCCCCCCCTGCTTTGCCGGCGCCCAAACGGCTGGGAAGGATTGAGGCAGCCGGTGAAACCCTTGCCGGCTGGGACCTGCATCCGCGAGGGCCGGACTGGTCCGGAGGACTTGCGGACGCCTGGTCGCCGGGCGAGGCAGGTGCGCTGGCCCGGCTTGCAGAATTCCTCGATGGCCCGGTCAATGGCTATGCCGAGACCCGCAACCGGCCAGACCTGCCCTGCTCCACCTCGCGGCTGTCTGCGCATCTGCGGTTCGGAGAAATTGGCCCCGCGCAAGTCTGGCGGGCCGTGAAATCGGGTGTCGAAGCGCGCCGCATCGATGAACGGGCCGCCCTGGTTTTCCTGTCCGAAATTGCGTGGCGCGAGTTTTCCCACGTGTTGCTTCACTTCAATCCGGAGCTCGCACACAAGAACTACAATCCGAATTTCGATCGGATGCCGTGGCTTACGAATGCTGACGCGCTGGGCGCCTGGCAAACCGGGCAGACGGGCTACCCGGTGGTCGATGCCGGCATGCGCCAGCTTTGGCAGACGGGATGGATGCATAACCGGGTACGGATGATCGTGGCATCGTTCCTGACGAAACACCTGCTGCTGCCCTGGCAGGCGGGCGAGCGCTGGTTCTGGGACACGCTGGTGGACGCAGATCCGGCGGTCAATGCAGCCAGCTGGCAATGGACCGCGGGAAGCGGCGCAGATGCCGCGCCTTATTTCCGCGTCTTCAATCCGATCACCCAGGGCAGCAAGTTCGACGAGACGGGCGCGTATGTCCGGCGCTGGTGCCCGGAACTTTCCCGCGTGCCGGACAAGTTCCTGCATGCACCATTCGAAGCGCCCGTCGGCATTCTCAAAACGGCCGGCGTTGTGCTCGGAAAAACTTATCCGAAGCCAATCGTTGACCACAGCGCAGCCCGCCAGCGCGCGCTCGACGCTTACAAACAGACAAAACAGGAGCAGGGGGCGGCATGAAAAAAATCGCGGTCATCGGATCTGGAATATCGGGTCTCGGCGCAGCCTGGGCGCTGCGCGATACAGCGGACGTAACCGTCTTCGAAAAGGAAGACCGTCTCGGCGGGCACGCCTGCACGCATACCTTCGACTATGACGGCGCCGCGATGGACGTCGACCTGGGGTTCATCGTTTATAATGGCCTCAACTATCCGAACCTCATCGGTTTTTTCGACGCGCTGGGTGTCGCCACCGAAGCCTCCGACATGAGTTTCTCGGTGTCTGATCCGAAAGGCTGGACCTGGGCTTCTACGCTGGGCGGTATCTTTGCGCAGAAGCGCAACTTCCTGAGCCTTCGCTTCCACCGGTTCTGGCGTACGATCCTCAGGTTCAACGACATTGCGCGCACCGAGCTTGCTTCTGGCGCAATCAATGACACGACGCTCGGCGCCTGGCTCGGGCGGCATGGCTTCGATGAGGACTTTCGCCAGAATTACATCCTGCCGATGGGCGCCGCGATCTGGTCCACGCCGGAGGACCGGATGCTCGACTACCCGGCCCTGAGCTTCTTCCAGTTCTTCGACAATCACCGCCTGATGCATAAGGAGCGCCCCACATGGCGTACCGTCTCGGGCGGCAGCCGGAATTACGTCAGCCGGGTCTCCCACGCGCTCGGCGCCCGCGTGCGCCCGAGCGCCGGCGTTTCCAGAGTGCACCCGTTCGGCGACAGGACTGCCGTGTTGCTGGCTTCGGGCGCGGCGGAAATGTTTGATGAAGTAATCCTTGCCTGTCACTCCGACGAAGCGCTCCGGCTCGTCGAGCGCGATTACGAAGATCAGGCGTTTTTACTGCGCTCGGTGAAGTATCGTCCGAATACGATCTATCTGCACCGCGATCCTGCTCTGATGCCGGGCCGCAGGGCGGCCTGGGCAAGCTGGAACGTCCTGAAGCAGGACAGCGGGGATATCTGCCTCACTTACTGGATGAACAGGCTGCAGAACATCGACCTGCAGAAACCGGTCTTCATCACGCTCAATCCTGAAAAGCCCCCCTCCCCCGCGCTCACGTTCCACACCTATTGCTTCGACCATCCGCAGTTTGATGCGGCGGCGGAAGCCGCTGTGCGGTCCATCAGGCGCCAGCAGGGGCAGGACGGCTTGTGGTTCGCCGGCGCCTGGATGGGCCGCGGCTTCCATGAAGACGGCCTGAAGTCGGGACTTTCCCCTGCGTTGTCACTCGGCGGAAAGGTTCCCTGGGACGCGAAAGGCGTGGACATTGTCCCGGCCCGGCGCAACAGTTCGGAACCAGAAGCGAAGGTCGAGGTTTCAGTGTGAATTCACCGCCCCTGAGGCTGTGGTCAGGGCAAACGCTGCATAAGAGGTTTGTCCCGTTTGAACGGGGGTTCCGTTATCAGCTTGCACTGATCGACATCGATATCGACCGGCTTGCAGAGGCTGGCCGGATGTCGCGCCTGTTTACGGTAAACAAGCCGGGAGTGTTCTCCTTCCATGAGGCAGATCACGGCGGCAGCCAGAGGACCGGCAGCCTCCGGACGTGGGCGGAGGACATCTTTGCAACCGCCGGCGTTGCGCTCCAGGCCGGCAGGGTGCGCCTGGTCACATTTCCGCGCCACTTCTTCTACAAATTCGCGCCCCTCTCGCTCTGGTATGGTTATGGAGCCGAGGGAGACCTTCGCGGCATCATCTACGAA
>CALGEF010000403.1 GCA_937881755.1 uncultured Acidobacteriota bacterium | reverse complement strand
GGACCAGCCCGCGCTTCTCACAGCAGTCTTTCCCCGTAAACAACATGCATGCCCATGCCCAGCCTGTCCTGTCCTACCTGCGCCTCCTCGGCGTCGAGCCGGGCGCCGACGGATCCCTCCTGATCCGGCCCGGCCCGGCCGGCCCTTCCGGCAGCTATCACAGCCAGAGGCTCTGCCTGAACGAGGACGGCTCAGGCTGGCTCGATGTCAGCGGCCAGGCGATGATCCGTACACAGAGCGGCCTTTACCAGGGCGGGAAGGGGCGCATTGCCTTCAGCCAGTCCGCATGACCGCCGCGCCCGGCCAGCCTCCGCAGGAGACCCCCGCCGGACAGGGGCGGGGCCATGTCGCGCACAGGCCCGGCGCCCACAGCTTCGGCGAACACCTCGGCGAACTGGCGCCTGCTTCCGGCGTCCTGCCGCCCGCCTGCCTCCGGGCATCTCCAGCCTGTCCATCCGGACACAAGCGTTCAACTCCTGCAGAAAGTCCGTTTTGTCACCGTGCCTGATTTCAGCCCCAGAAAAGACCTGAGCCCCGCCGGTATTGACCGGCTTGTCAGTGATATCCTTGCCGAGGCAACCCTTGAAGAAAAAGTGGCGATGATGTCCGGCCACGGATTTTTCGCCCTGCATGCGGCGTCCGGGGTCTGGGGATCTGCTCCATACCCTGCCGGCGGCGGCCTTGAACGCCTCGGGATCGCGCCGCTTTATTTCTCGGACGGCCCGCGCGGGGTCGCCCGGGGCCAGTCGACGGCCTTTCCCTGCACGATGGCGCGCGGGGCGAGCTTTGACCGCGATCTCGAACGGCGTGTGGGGGAGGTCATGGGCCGGGAGCTGCGCGCCCAGGGCTGTAACCTGTCGGGCGCGGTCTGCGTCAACCTCCTGCGCCATCCGGGATGGGGCCGGGCGCAGGAGACTTACGGCGAGGACCCCTACCATCTCGGCGAGATGGGCGCAGCCCTCTGCACCGGGATCCAGACCCATAATGTGATCGCCACGGTCAAGCATTTTGCCGCCAACAGTATCGAGAACAACCGGTTCCGGATCAATGTCCGGATCGGTGAGCGGGCGCTGCGGGAAGTCTACCTGCCGCATTTCAAGAAGATCATCGATGCCGGCTGCGGCAGCGTGATGAGCGCCTACAACAAGCTCAACGGGGAGTATTGCGGTGAAAACCGCCGGCTTCTGACCGATATCCTGCGCCACGAATGGGGCTTTGAGGGATTTGTGCATTCCGACTGGATCCTTGGCGTGCACGCGCCCTGGGCGGCGGCGGCCGGCCTCGATATCGAAAACCCGGAACC
>CALGEF010000402.1 GCA_937881755.1 uncultured Acidobacteriota bacterium | reverse complement strand
GCAGCTTGCCGGGCGCCGGTTCAATATGGGCGACGATGCCTGCGCCTTTTGTCCGGGCAAAGCCCGCGCGCGGCGTACGGGCAGTGGTCGCTAAGGGGGCGGAATGGGTTTTCCGGCAGGTGCGGCAATGACAGTGCCCGGCCGGGCCGGGGCTCGCGGCGCGTCAGGCGACGGCGCCCGAGAAACAGCTTTCTTCGACCAGGCTTACGCCTCGTCCGTGAACAGAGCGCTTTGCTGGCCGTTCGGCGGCTTGAGGCCGAGGCGTTCATAGGCGAGCGGGGCGGCGACGCGGCCGCGCGGCGTGCGGGCGACATAGCCTTTCTGCATCAGGTAAGGCTCAATGACGTCTTCGACGGCGTCGCGCGCTTCGGAGAGCGCGGCGGCGAGCGTGTCGGCGCCGACGGGGCCGCCGGCATAGGTTTTGACGAGGGCGTGGAGGTAGCGCCGGTCGAGCGCGTCGAGACCGTCGCTGTCGATCTCGAGGCGTTTCAGCGCGCGGTCAGCGGCGGGCTTGTCGATCGGCTGGCCCTCGGCGTCCGCAAAGTCACGCACCCGGCGCAGCAGGCGCAGCGCGATGCGCGGCGTGCCGCGGGCGCGCGACGCAATCTCGGTGGCGCCTTCCTGCGTGATCGGGGCACCGAGCTTGCGGGCAGCGGCCATGACGATGCGGGCAAGCTCTTCGGGTTCGTAGAAATCGAGACGGATCGGAATGCCGAACCGGTCGCGCAGGGGCGTCGCGAGGAGGCCCGCGCGAGTGGTGGCGCCGACGAGCGTGAAGGGCGCAAGATCAAGCCGCACGGAGCGGGCGGCGGGGCCTTCCCCGATCACCAGATCGAGCGCGTAGTCTTCCATCGCAGGATAGAGGATTTCCTCCACGATCGCGGGCAGGCGGTGGATCTCGTCGATGAAGAGGACATCGTTCGGATCCAGGTTTGTCAGGATCGCGGCGAGGTCGCCGGCCTTGGCGATGACCGGGCCGGAGGTCGCGCGGAAGCCGACGCCCATCTCGCGCGCGAGGATTTGCGCGAGGGTTGTCTTGCCGAGGCCGGGGGGGCCGAAGAGGAGCACATGGTCGAGCGCCTCGCTGCGCCCGCGGGCGGCATCGACATAGACTTTCAGGTTCGACTTGGCCTTGCGCTGGCCGACATAGTCCTCGAACGTCTGGGGACGCAGCGCCCGGTCCAGCGCGTCCGGCGCCTGGGCCTGCGAATCGGCGAGGGAGTCCTTGCGGGTCACCGCGCGAGTTCCCTGAGGGCGCCCTTGACGAGGGCGCTGACGTTATCGGCGCTGCCTTCCCTGGCCACGGCGGCGACGGCGCGGGAGGCTTCGGACGGGGTGTAGCCGAGATTTGTCAGCGCGCTGATGGCTTCGGCGCGGGGGCCGGTGCTGGCGGCGACAGGCTGCGAGGCGAGGCCCGCGACGGCGGCGGTTTCGAACTTGCCGAACCGGCCCATCGGCGGCGCCTTGCCCGCGAGTTCGGTGACGATGCGCTCGCCGAGTTTCTTGCCGATGCCCCTGGCGCGGGTGAAGGCGCCGGAATCGCCGAGCGCGATGGCGTCCATTATCTCGGCGGGCGCAAGGCCGTCGAGGATGGCGAGCGCGGACTTTCCGGCAACGCCGGGTACATCCTGCAGGCGCACGAACCAGGCGCGTTCTTCGTCCGTGGCAAAAGCGAAAAGGGTGATGGAGCTTTCGGTGACGCGCGTTTCGACCTGCACGGTGACACGGTCCCCCGCCTGCAGGCGCGCGAGAAGGCGCGTACCGGCGAGGGCGACATAGCCGACGCCGCTCACGTCAATGAGCACATGGTCGAGGCCGATGGCGCCGACTTCTCCGGTGAGGCGCCCGACGATCATGCGGCGCCCCGGTTGCGCAGCGGCGGCGGCAGGTGGTGCGCGGTACAGATGGCGCAGGCGAGCGCGTCGGCGGCGTCGAGCTTCATCTCCCCTGCCCGCGGGAGAAGCCGCTGGACCATGAACTTGACCTGGTCCTTGTCGGCCGTGCCTGTTCCGACCACGGACAGCTTGATCTGGCGCGGCGCGAATTCGGCAACCGGAACGCCGGCCATCGCGAGGGCGGCCATCGCAGCGCCGCGCGCCTGGCCAAGCTTCAGGGCCGAGCGGGGGTTGGCATTGACGAGGGTTTCCTCGACCCCGGCCGCATGCGGGCCATGGTGGCGGGCGAGCTCGCCGACACATTCGAAGATTTCGGCGAGGCGTTCGGCCATCGAGATGTCGGTCGCCGCCGAGATGACGCCGTGGGCGACATGGGAGAGGCGCATGCCGGTCTGCTCGATGATGCCCCAGCCGGTATGACGGAGGCCGGGGTCGATGCCGAGGATGCGAATCGGGACGCTCATGCGCGCCACCCTAGCAGCGCGAAGGGTTAAAGACAGCTTGCAGTTTCACTCTTTGTTCGCGGGCTCCACGGCGAGCATGATTTCATAGCGGCGCAGGAAGAAGGGCACGAAGGGCGCGTCATAGCCGGCCCATTCGGGCTCACCCGTCACCGTATAGCCGCCTGCGTCCGCGAACGCGCGCAGCACTGTTTCGGCTTTTTCCCGTTTCTTCGGCGTATCGCCGCCCGTGTAGCGGTAGGCCGCAACGGTGCGCCCGGGCACCGGCACAAGGCGGATATCCGGATTGGCAGGCGCGGGCAGCGTCTCCATCGTCCATTCGGGCGGCATGATGAAGCGGACATCATAGCTTCCGGCATCCCGCGCCCCGGCCGCTGTCACCGGCGCGGTCATGGCGATCTTCTGGCCCTTCGGCGCGGCGGTGACCGGGCTGGTCATCGCGATCTTCTGGCGGGGCGCATTGCCGCCGAAGATGTAGTTCGCCAGCGGACGGAACCCGGCATTCGCCGCTTCGGCCAGCGACGGCGCCTCGACCGTCACTTCGGCAACGATCATCGGCGCGTAGGCACGGATTTCGGCAGCGCCGTATTCGGCGATGACGGTGAAGGCGGGCATGGGCGCAGGCTCCTCGGCATGGGCCCAGGCCGCCAGCATCAGCGCGAGGACGGGCAGAACAAGACGTTTCAGGACGATGGCAATCATGGCAATATCCCCGACCCTTTCTGAAGGAACTAAGTTGATCCCGATCAGCTGGCTTCATTCAGCCCGAAAAAAGGGCCGCGACCCGTTGAAGGATCGCGGCCCCGCATTTCAGCCTCTGGCAGGCTGATTATTACGGCAGCAGGACCGTATCGATGACATGGATGACGCCGTTCGAGGCGGCCACGTCGGCGGCGGTGATCTTGGCACCATTGACCGTGGCACCTTCCGGGGCTGCGACTACGGAGACCATTGCGCCGTTGACGGTGGCGACATCGGTCGCGGTCGCCGGCAGGTCGGCCGCCATCACCATGCCCGGCACGACGTGGTAGGTCAGGATTGCGGTCAGCTGGTCCTTGTTCTCGGGCAGCAGCAGGCTGTCGAGCGCGCCGGCCGGAAGGGCTGCAAACGCGGCGTTGGTCGGCGCGAACACGGTGAACGGGCCTTCGCCGGCGAGCGTTTCGCCGAGGCCGGCGGCCGTGATGGCCGCGACGAGCGTCGAGAAATCCGGATTGCCGACGGCAACGTCGACGATCGTGGCCGGTGCGACGACTTCTTCGACGACCGGTTCGGCAACGACTTCTTCGACAACAGCCGGCTCGGTCGCGACGGTTTCGGCAGGGGAACAGGCGGCGAGCGCAAAGGCGCTGACAGCCGCGACGGCGAACAGTT
Source organism: uncultured Acidobacteriota bacterium (assembly GCA_937881755.1). Lineage (GTDB taxonomy): Bacteria > Pseudomonadota > Alphaproteobacteria > Caulobacterales > Hyphomonadaceae > Hyphomonas. The sequence continues at coordinate 3,607 of CALGEF010000402.1, read as the reverse complement.
TGAACTTCATGTGGAACTTCCTTTTGGTGACTGGCAGGTACTCGGGAGGCGCGCTTCGCGTCGCGCATGGCAACACTTGGAACGAATGATCTTTCCGGCCAGTGTCCTGCGTTACATTTTTTCAAGGCTATTTTGGGGCAGGCCGGAATATGCTGTTCAGATCGTCAGCTCATCCACTTCAGCGTGCGGGGCTGGATGGGGTTTGAAAACCTGCGGCCTTCGGTGCGGGCGGCGGTCCATTCGCGTTTGAGCTGCTGGTACCATTTGGCCTGCACGTCGATGTCGTCGATCCAGAGCATCGCCTTCTGGTGCGCCATGCCCTGATTTTGCAGGTCCACCATCTCGCCGTCCTGCGCGAGGAATTTGCGGCCCATGCGTTTGGCCACCGGCACGGCGAGATGCAGCAGCGGCGCGCCGGTCCACCAGGTGAACTGGGTGATGCGGGTTTTCTTGGGCGCTTCGGGCGTCAGGCACGTGAGCGTCAGGAGGCGGGCCGTGTCGTTCGAGATGATTTCCCACCGGTAGCCCGGCAGCTGGAAACAGATCTCCGTCTGAACATTGCCGCCGAAGACCCAGCGGTAGAGTTTCGAGTTCGACGAAGGCGCGTGCCGCTCGATGGCCCAGCCGCGCTCGATCGGGCCGAAAGGCTTTTCCTTGAGCTTCAGGCCCACCGAAGGCGGGCGCCACCACCACTGGTTATGCACGAAGGGCACGTGCGCAGGGTCCATCAGGCCGACGACGGCGTCGTCCATGTGGGCCTCGAACACATCCTCGATGATGAAGCCGGGTTTGTCCGGGAGCGGACCAAAGGACGGCGGCGGCACGGCGGGCGCTGCAAGGCTGCGCGGATCGTGCGCGACATACAGATACACCGCGCCGTTCGCCTCGTGGACGGGGTAGCGGCGGACCTTCACCTTCGTGGGGTCGTAGGGGCTGTCCTCGGTCAGGCTGGGCATCAGGCGGCAGCCCCCATCGGTGCCGAAGCGCCAGCCGTGATACGGGCATTGCAGCGTCCACTCGCCGTTCGTCTCCAGCTGCCTGCCGGCTGACAGCGGCACCAGCCGGTGCGGGCAGATGTCGCGCAGGGCGAAGGCCTCACCCGCAGGCGTCCGGCCGACAACGACCGGCTCACCCAGCACCATCAGCCGCTCCTGCTTGCCCGGCTTGAGGCGCGCGGACGGCGCGGCCAGGTACCAGCAATCGGTGAGATAGCCCTCATCGGTGATGCCGGTCTTGGCAGGAACGGGCTGGGTGTCGGGCAAGGCGGGGCTTACTCCGTGACCGTGACGGTCAGTTCGTAGGTGTCGCTCGGCGGCTCGTCGGATTCCCAGGGACGGCCTTCGGTCAGCCTGAACTTGCCCTTGCCCGCCGACGTCGCGACAAAATCAAACGAGAGATAATGATTGCCGCCTGTAAAGCCTGGCAGGTTCTGATGCGCCGGATCGGTCGGACGGCCACCCTCTCCGGCAAGCGTCATGAAATCCGGTGCTTCATCCAGCGTCCATATATAGCCTGCGGTCGGTATGGACTGCAGCTCGATCCGAAGCGTTTCACCCACCTTGAGCGCCACCTCGCCGCCCTTCTTGTCGATACCGGCATAGACAACACCGGCTTCGGCGGCGGCCTGGGCGTCGGCAGCGGCCCTGGCGGCCTCCTCGGCGGTCGGCATTTCGGGCGGCTGGTAGTCTGACGGCTCCACGGCGGTCTCCTCTGCAGCGGCGGGGGCAGTCCCGTCCGCAGCGATCCTGGGTGTGTGGCAGCAGGCGCCGAGCGCCAGGACGGCCGATCCGGCCAGCAAAAGTCTCATGGAAAGTCCTCCTCACTCCAGCCCCGCACCTTTACGCCGCGCCGCCCGGCGGCGCCAGTGTCCCTGCCCCGCGCACAGCTACTTCCCGCCGCCCGCCGGCCCCGCTATATGCCGCCCATGACCCCACGCGACAAAATCCGCAATTTCTCGATCATTGCCCATATCGACCATGGCAAATCGACCCTCGCCGACCGGCTGATCCAGGCCTGCGGCGGCCTGACCGACCGCGAAATGAGCGAACAGGTGCTCGATTCGATGGATATCGAGAAGGAGCGCGGCATCACCATCAAGGCGCAGACCGTGCGCCTCAGCTACAGGGCCAATGACGGGGAGACCTATACGCTGAACCTGATGGACACGCCCGGCCATGTGGACTTCGCCTATGAGGTGAGCCGCTGCCTCGCCGCCTGCGAAGGCTCCCTGCTGGTGGTGGACGCCAGCCAGGGCGTCGAGGCCCAGACGCTGGCGAACGTCTACCAGGCGATCGACCAGAACCACGAAATCGTCCCCGTCCTCAACAAGGTCGACCTGCCCGCCGCCGATGTGGCGCGCGTCAAGGAGCAGATCGAGGAGATCATCGGCCTCGACACCGCCAACGCCGTCGAGATTTCGGCCAAGACAGGCTTCGGCATTCCGGACGTGCTGGAAGCCATCGTCACCCAGCTGCCCCCGCCGAAGGGCGGCGAGGTCACCGCGCCGCTGAAGGCCGCGCTGGTGGACGCCTATTATGACCCGTATCTCGGTGTCGTCGTCATCGTGCGCGTGCACGAGGGCGCGCTGAAGAAGAAGCAGTCGATCCGCATGATGCGCACCGGCGGCGTCTACGAGATCGACAAGATCGGCACCTTCAATCCGAAGCTCACCGAGACCGACGCCCTCGGCCCCGGAGAGGTCGGCTACTTCGTCGCATCGATCAAGGAAGTCGGCGACACGGCGGTCGGCGACACGATCACCGAGGACAAGCGGCCCACCGACAAGGCCCTGCCCGGCTACAAGGAAGTTCAGCCGGTCGTGTTCTGCGGTCTCTTCCCGATGGACGCGGGCGACTTCGACGACCTGCGCGCCGCGATGAGCAAGCTGCGCCTCAACGACGCCTCCTTCACCTGGGAGATGGAAACCTCCGCTGCGCTCGGCATGGGCTTCCGCTGCGGCTTTCTCGGCCTCCTCCACCTCGAGATCATCCAGGAACGCCTCAGCCGCGAGTTCGACCTCGACCTGATCGCGACCGCGCCAAGCGTGGTCTACCAGATGACGATGACGGACGGCTCCGAGATCGAGCTGCACAATCCGGCCGACATGCCGGACGTCGTGCGCATCTCGGAAATCCGCGAGCCGTGGATTGCCGCGACGATCTATACGCCGGACGAATATCTCGGCTCGATCCTGAAACTCTGCCAGGACCGGCGCGGCGTGCAGACCGAACTTTCATACGTCGGCGGACGAGCCTGCGTAAAATACGAACTGCCGCTCAACGAGGTCGTGTTCGACTTCTACGACCGGCTGAAATCGATCTCGCGCGGTTATGCGAGCTTCGACTACAACCTGATCGGCCACCGCGCCGAGAATCTCGTGAAGCTGCAGATCCTCGTCAACGAGGAGCCGGTGGACGCGCTCGCCATGCTGGTGCACCGCGACCGGGCCGAAGGGCGCGGCCGCCAGATGTGCGAACGCCTGAAAGACCTGATCCCGCGCCAGATGTTCAAGATCCCGATCCAGGCCGCCATCGGCGGCCGCGTCATCGCGCGCGAGACGGTCAGTGCCATGCGCAAGGACGTGACCGCGAAATGCTATGGCGGCGAC
>CALGEF010000401.1 GCA_937881755.1 uncultured Acidobacteriota bacterium | reverse complement strand
AGCGCAGCAATGCTGGCATAATGTTCGAAAGGTTTAACGGTTGAGTTTGGGCATGCGGCACGGGGGATCTGCCAATGGCGCTGCGTTGAACTCAGCCCCCAAACTGGCAACGCTGTCTCTTCGCCTGGCTCACGTCCCCCGAAAGACGCGCGCGGATATCTAGGTGAGATCCAGTCTAACCGCTTATAAAGGCACGCTTTTCCGAGTGAACCTGGCTGGGAGTAACGATTTATTCGCACAATAAGCTAAATAGTGATCAACACAATAAGCTAAATGTTGCACAGCAGAAAAAGCTAAGTTCTGCGCAACACAACAAGCTGGGAATGGAACACAAATGGCGATTGCTCCGGAAAAACTTGCCGCTTCGCTTGAAGCGCTCGAGGCGCTGCAGTTAGGCGGCACCGTTGCAATCCGCTCTACCGACCTCTCCCGAACGCACCGCGAGCGTTTGCTGAACGCGGGGTTCCTCAAGGAGGTCATGAAAGGCTGGTACATTTCATCACGGCCGGACGAAGCGGCTGGCGAGAGTACGGCTTGGTACACCTCATTTTGGGACTTTATTGCGCAGTATTTTGGCGTCCGCTTCGGCAAAGCCTGGAGCCTGTCACCTGAACAATCGCTTGTCCTGCTTTCTGGGAACCTGACCGTCCCAGCGCAACTCCTGGTCCGGGCGCCGAACGCGCGCAATGGTGCGACCGACTTTCCGCATGGAACATCAGTCTTCGAGGCGCGCGCGCGCATTGCCGAAGGCGGCGACCTGACGACCGTCGATAACATGCATGTGTTCACACTCGAAGCCGCGCTGATCCTTGTCAGCGACAGCTTCTTCGCCAATCATCCGACCGACGCGCGCGCCCTGCTCGCAACTATCCCGGATGCTTCGGGACTTCTCGCCCGTCTGCTTGCCGGCGGGCACACCCGCGCTGCCGGGCGTCTCGCAGGCGCTTTCCGCAACATCGGCAATTCCCGCATCGCGGATGATATCCTTGCTGCCATGAAGGCCGCCCTTCACGAAGTGCGAGAGTCGGATCCGTTCGATCGTATCATTCCTGTCCTGGGAGTGGGCCGCCCGGTGTCTGCGCATGTGAACCGGATACGCCTTCTCTGGTCGGGCATGCGGGAAGACGTCATCGCGCGCCTGCCGCCAGCCGAACCAGCCCCAAATGATATCGACGCCTATATTGAAGCGGTTGAAGCCGTCTACGTCACCGACGCCTATCACTCGCTATCCATCGAAGGCTACAGGGTGTCGCGTGAGCTGATTGAGTGGGTCAGGACGGGCGCCTGGAACCCGGAGGCCAATGCCCAGGGCCTCGAACACAAGAACGCGCTCGCGGCGCGCGGGTACTGGCTGGCTTTCCAGGCCGTAAAGCAAACCATCCGCGCCGTCCTTGAGGGCAAAAATCCAGGCCAGGCCGTGAATGATGACCTTGGCAGCTGGTACCGTGAACTGTTCACGCCATCCATCACCGCGGGTCTCGTTCCTGCGGCCCAACTCGCTGGATACAGAAACGGCCCCGTCTATATCCGCCGTTCAATGCACGTGCCCCTTCGAGTCGAGGCAGTCCGCGACTGTATGCCGGTCTTTTTCGAGTTGCTCAGCGAAGAAGAAAACCCTGCCGCTCGCATCGTGCTCGGTCACTTCATCTTCGTCTACATCCATCCCTATTTCGACGGCAACGGCCGCACCGCGCGGTTCCTGATGAACGTGATGATGGCCGCCGCCGGATTACCCTGGACCATCATCCGCGTAGAACAGCGCGACGCATACATGTCCACCCTCGAACAAGCGAGCGTCGCCGGGAATATTGTTCCGTTTGCCGATTTCATCGCAAATACGCTGCGAGAGGCGATTTCTCAAACCTGATGCGAGTGAGGAATGACCCGGGCCCCTGGCGTCCCTCATTCGTATCGAGAGTCTGGCCTCCTATGGACCTCATGTAGAACTTCGGCGACAAATTGACGATAAAGTTTGTTGCGATTTAGAACGACGTTTGTCGTGCTACGTATTGGGACCTGGAACGTCGAATACGCATCGACCCAGCGACAGATCGCTAGTGCGTCCTCCGACAGGCTGCTCACGCCACCTGCACCGGTCATTCAACCAAACTTGCTTGCAACATATTTTGCCAAAAAACGGCACTACAAGGCATTGCGATCTGCGCTATTAGTGCCTTGTTTTTATTGCATTTTCTTCTGGAGCGGGCGAAGAGATTCGAACTCTCGACCCCAACCTTGGCAAGGTTGTGCTCTACCACTGAG
>CALGEF010000400.1 GCA_937881755.1 uncultured Acidobacteriota bacterium | reverse complement strand
CCGCGCTCTCGAGCCTGATCAGTGTCGGGGCAGAACTTGCCGAGGACGATGACCAGCTTGCGCGCGCCTTGCGGGACGCGGTGCAGGACGGGGCTAGCCGGGCAGGCGACGAAGTACTCCGCCGGCAACTCTCCGTGCAGCCCACGATCACGATCCGGCCGGGATGGCGGCTGCGCATCCTGGTCAGCCAGGACCTCATACTCAGGCCTTATGGAGACCCCTCATGACAAAACCTGCCTTGAAGATCGGACCCCTGCCGGACCGCACCCCGGTCAAGCTTATCCTGCTGATCGATCCGGCGCTCAGGGCCGAGCTTGAAGCCTACGCCGCGATCTATGCGGAGGCGCAGGGTGAGCGGGCGGGCGTCGAGACGCTCGCCCGGGTGATGCCGGAAGCGTTCATGACCTCAGGTAGCGGGTTCAGGCAGGCGCGGTTGCAGTAGGGACTGCCGCACCTGCCTTAGGCCTGCGAGCCCGCTGTCCGGGGATAGCTGACGACGGACAGGCGTCGCTGCGCAGGATCATACCAGAACGGCGGTAAGCCGGGTCCGGGAGGCCCGCGAACGCGTCACTGTCCCATGGGGTCGGTTACGGTCGACATCCCTTGATCATTCAGACCGGCGCAAGCCCCGCGCGAATTCACATCGCAGGAAGACGGCTGTGTCGGGCAGGGCGCCTCTTTCCGGCTCTTGATATAGGTTCCCGTAAAGGAGCGATTGACTTCCCGGCATTGTCCGCACTCGAACGACCAGCAAATTTCCGCATTCTGAGGTGCTTCTTGTTCGTCCTGATTTCTTTCGAGTTGGGCTACGCCGGGACGTTCAATGACCTTGGGCTCGATCTTGACCTTCGGTGCGACGGCGCCGGGTCGGATGTCTCCGGGCTCGGCAAGAGCAGGTACTGCCAAGCCAATAAGGATAAGAGACAAAATGTATTTCTTCATAACTCGTCACCTTTCTTTCGTGCCAATACAATCTCAAACTCACTTCCCTTCCGCCTACGCTAAGGCTGCGATTCTCGCAACTATCTTTACCGGTGCGAGCGCCCCGCCGTGATGACGGGTGCTCCAGCGCCGCACTGGCATTATGAATTTGTCCCTGAGGTTTGCGTTGCCGCCTTCCTGAGGTAGCGACCGGGCGGCCCGGAGTGGCCCGCTACGAAATCTCCGGATGCACCGGCCGGCCCGGAGGCTTTCTGGCTGGGGTCGCATCCGGCGATTTCGGGTTCCCTGAGCGCCGCAAGGTCGCCGGCCTCAGCCCTGGCGGCCGCTCTTCATTGCCTCGGCGATCAGCCTTGCAAAGTCGGCATCGGCTTTACGAACCGGGTCAGCGGCGAGGTGGGCCTGGTGCGCAGTTGCCTGGGCCCGGGTATGGCCAAGCAGCTTGCCGACCATCGGAAGGCTGAGACCGCTGGCGTCAGCGTTCGCGGCAAAGGTGTGGCGCAGGTCGTGGGTGCGAACATCCTCAAGGCCTGCGCGTTTTCTAACCCGCCGCCAGGGCGGGCCGTCTCGGCTGACGACCGGAAACGCTCCCGCATCTTTTCACGGAACCGTCTGACACGCAGGCAAGGGTTCACACCCTCTGGCCGCATCCCCCAGGTTTCGGCCTGCAAGAGCATGACAGACAGCGCTGCGAGCGCGCGATGGGCCTGGTAGGGCGTCGCCGAAATGGAATGGTGGAATACGGCGATCTTCGTCCGGTCGGGTTCGGCGACTTTGTATCGTCCGAGCCGCGGGATGATGAACCTTTCGATCATCTTGCGATAGTCCAGCTGCGTTGTTTCTTTGGGATGGTGGGGAAGGTAGATCTCGAGGACGCGGGCCGCCAGATTGTTCACTGTTGCGGCCCGCCGGGCTGCTTTCTGAAGGCCGGTCTCGTCGACGCCGACCGCGGCGCGCCCCATGCGTTCCCTGGGGCGTTTGCAAGCTGCCTCGGCTTGCAGCGTATGGGTCCAGCCGATTGTCGTCACCTGCTGCCGGTCGCCCACCCGGTACCTGGCGATGAAGGTCGTCACCCCGGTCGGATGACCCTTACACCGAAGCCTGGCAGCTCGCTGCACCATGCCGTCTAGGCCGCCGGACGCGGCGCGAGCGTCCTGACGGTTTGCTGCGAAATCCGCACCTCGTGCCCCCCGAGTCTTGCGTCTGTTGACCGAAAGTATTACCTCCAGTTGAAAAAGTCTCTACCAAATTTCTGTCAGACTGCAAGGATTCGTCGGGGTCAGGAATGTCTTGGCGTGAGGCTGGCAGTATAAAAACATAATTGAAACATTGGTTTGCGATTATTTTTATGATCCGGGATGATTTGCCGGGAAACGATATTGAGATGACTTCCAATCAGTAGATCACAGATTCGAATCCCTTCCGGGCATACCCGTCTGGCGTCGTTTTCGCCGCCATGGCACTTCGGCCACGCCGAACGGTAAATCGTATCACGGATGTATGACGGGCGCTTTCACAAGCTTTACGGGTGGCCCGCAAAGTCGTAGTTCCCGGTTGGGGGTATGATTGCGACGCCCGGCGATCCTCCAAAGGGAACCAGAGACATCTCTGGAGACCAGCCAATCAGGGCAACAGGGGTCCTCACGGGCCGAGCATGAATGTCCAGCCTATCCGACGCAGAAGATAAGGGCGGCCCCGAAGAGGTGGTCATCGACAAAGTCGCAAATGTTGCGCCTGAAAACGACAACCCGGCCGCCCGGGGAATTGATGCGCTCCACGGATCGGCCTCCGGTATCCTGCGGCAGATTTCCGAACTCGCCGATGAAACAGAGATATCTTTCGGCGCTATCGTGGATGCGCTTGAAGAGCGCGCGTTCGGTATGCTCATCTTCCTGTTTGCGATCCCCGCGCTGATCCCGTTCCTCGTGGGCATCCACTCGGCTGTCGCGTTGCCGATCGCACTGCTGTCCCTGCAGATGCTGGCCGGCCAACGCCGGCCCTGGCTGCCGAAACGGGTCCGCACGCAGACGATCAGCATGGCCACCTTCCGGAAGATGACCGGCGCCGTGCATCCCTGGCTGCGGCGCATCGAGAAGCTGACGAAGCCGCGCCTGAAGTTTCTCGCCGGCCGCGGCGCGGAGCCGGTACTGGCCATCGTCATCCTGGTCTTCGCCGCCATCATCGCCATACCTGGTCCGGGCACGAACGGCGTGCCGGGGCTGTGCGTTGCCCTGATCGCCCTCGCGATGATCGAGCGTGACGGCGTCCTCGCCATCATCGCCAGCGTCCTTGGCGCGCTCTACGCCGTGCTTCTGTTTACGCTCGGATACGCGGCGTTCGATTTCGCGATCCAGCAGTTCATGCGCCTCTTCCAGGGCGGTTGAATTCCCGACGCGCCTCTGCGGCGCCTTGATCCCGCGAGATAATGGCGCCATGCCTGTCAATTGATCGGGACCGGGACCAGCGGAGCAACCGCAGCCGGGACATTCCTGAAAAAGCAGAGCGGGAGGTTATGGTGCGGATACTGGTAGCGGCGGTCGTTGCGTTAATCCTGGTGTCCGGCGAAGGCGCGCCGCAGGCAGAGCCCGCCCCGCCGCGTCCCAACATCGTCGTCATGATTATCGACGACGCCGCCTTCATGGATCTCGGCGCCTATGGCGGCGAAGCGCGCACGCCTAACATTGATGCGCTGGCCGCTCGCGGCTCGCTGTTCACCCGCTACTATTCATCGCCCCTCTGCTCGCCGTCGCGCGCGATGCTCCTCACTGGCATGGACAACCACCTCACCGGCGTCTCCACCATCCCCGAAGTCCTGCCGAAGGCGCACGAGGGCCAGCCTGGCTACACCATGCGCCTCGAGCCCGGCGTCGCCACGCTCGCCGAACGTCTGAAGCCCCTCGGCTACCGCACGCTGATGACCGGCAAGTGGCACCTCGGCAGCGGCGAGGGCGATCTGCCGAAAGCCCACGGCTTTGACCGGTCCTTCGCCCTCGACGCCTCCGGCGCGGACAACTGGGAAGACAAGTCCTACATGCCCTACTACGCGGACGCGCCCTGGTACGAGGACGACGTGCCTGCAGGCCTGCCGGACGACTTCTATTCCTCCGAGTTCATCGTCGACCAGATGCTGACCTACCTGGACGAAGGGGGTGGCGAAGCGCCGTTCTTTGCCTACCTCGCCTTCATGGCCGTCCACATCCCGGTGCAGGCCCCGCCGGAATTCACTGCCAATTATGCCGGCGTCTATGATGCCGGCTGGGACGCCACCCGCACCGCCCGCTGGGAGCGCGCCAGGGAACGCGGCTACGTGCCCGCGGATGCGGCCCTCGC
>CALGEF010000399.1 GCA_937881755.1 uncultured Acidobacteriota bacterium | reverse complement strand
CGTGTAGTTGTGAACAGTGTGGAGCACCTGGTGAGGGGTGAGGGTGAGGGCTGGGGGTGTGGGCCACCTCTAGCCACGTCTGCAGCTGTGAACGGTGTGGCCAGCTCTAGCCACGTGTGCAGCGGTGAACGGTGTGGATCACCTGGTCGGGCATGCTGCAGACGCCCGCCGTGCCCATGACGAGCGCCTGCCGTAGCTCCCCCACCTCGTCGTCGTCGTGCATGTAGACGACCTCCTTGACTCGCTCCGACGCCTGCAGCCGATCCAGATAGATCCCGGCGCCGCCCTTGCTCGTCGGCATCTCGAGGATCGAGGGCCGCCGCTCGGACGGCGCCTTGGTGCGCTCTTCGAGGATGCTGACGACCGACTGGGTGGTCGCCAGGTTTCCCGCTGTCATCAGCGCCAGCGCCCGCTCCCCCGGCACCTGCCAGGTGAACAGCTTGCGAAAGCGCGAGACATTGTCGACCCCGGCATTCGTGCGGGTGTCCGACATGAAAACGAGGCCGCGATTGAGCTTTAGTCCGACGCAATAAGTCATGGGGGAAAGAACCGGGAGGCGGGTTTCTTATTGTTGCTGCACCTGTATCGACACATCGAGCGATTCGCTCGCGGCACCGAACCGCATGCCAGAAACGGGTGCGGCCTCCCGGTAGTCAAGTCCTGTCGCCACGCGAACATAGCGGCTGTCTGGAGAGATAGCATTCGAGATGTCGAAACCAACCCAGCCGATGCCGTCGACATGGACCTCGGCCCAGGCATGTCCGGCATCCTGCTGGATCCGGTCGTTCATCATCAGGTAGCCGCCGGCATATCGGGCCGGATAGCCGAGCAGCCGGGCCGCCGCGATGAATACGTGCGCATGGTCCTGACAGACGCCATGCCCCTTCTCGAGCGCGTCTTCTGCCTTGGTGTCCGCGTCCGTCCAGCCGGGTTCATACCGGATGGCGCCGCGCACCTGCTGCGCGATGGCATGCAGGCGCGCAAGGTCTCCCTGAGAACTGTCAGGAGCCGCCTTCGCCAGCTTGCGCAGCAGCGGACCCGGCCGCGTCAGCGGGGTGAAGCGTTTGAACAGCCAGAGCGGCGTGAACCCGCGGTGCAGGCCGATCACGCCCGCCCGGTCTTCGACGTCGACTTCGCCCTCGCTCGCAATTGTCAGCGCCTTCGCGCCGGGATCGAGGCTGATCAGCTGAACCCAGTTTGCGTTATGGTCTTCGTATTCCGCCTCGATCCGCCCGCCTTCGATAACGTGCTTCCACCTCAGCACCGTCTGGCCGACACGCGACTTGGGCGTCTGGCGCAGCTGCAACAGGCCGTACGACACCGGGCTCGTATAGCTGTAGTTCGAGGCATGGTTGATTTTCAGACGCATCGATCTTTCCTCATCTGTTGAATCGGAAGTCTTCCTCGACGTGAGCGGCGAGGGCGTTGTTGGACTGGATGAACCTGGTCAGGAATTCGTGCAGGCCGCGTTCCATCACCTGGTCGATGGTCAGCTCCTCAAGCTCGTCGCGCAGGCTCAGCGCAAAGTCCAGGCTCGGCCTCCGCACGCCGTAATCCGCACACAGATGACCCAGGTTGCCGGCAATCTTGCGCAGGCAATAGAGCAGCGAGCGCGGCATGCGCCGGTCCAGAATCAGAAAATCCGCGATCGTCAGCGGACGCGTCTCCCCGCCATACAGCCAGCGGAATGACCGTTCGGCCGACGCCGCACGCAGGATCGTCTCCCACTGGACGTTATCCAGCGTCGTGCCGACCAGCTGCACCGAGGGCAGCAGGACATAGTATTTCACGTCCAGGATCCGCGCGATGTTGTCGGACCGTTCGACGAACGTGCCCACGCGCGCGAAATTATAGATGTCGTTGCGCAGCATCGTGCCGACAGTCGCGCCGCGCACCAGAGCGCTCTGTTTACGGATGAGGGTCAGCACATCCGGCAGGTCCGTCTCGCGGACCGGCCGCGCCAGCGCCGCCTTCAAGGTCATCCAGGTCTCGTTGACCGCTTCCCAGACTTCCCGCGTCAGCGCCGTGCGCACAAGGCGCGCATTATTGCGCGCAGCTTCGGTCACCGAAATCACGCTCGAACGGTTCGCCGGATCACGCAGCAGGAAATTGATCACGCTCGGCCCATCGAACTTGCCGCTGGCGTCGAGGAACGCCCTGCGCGCCGAGGCCGTGTCGATGATCGAGGCCCATTCATCCTCGGCATGGTCTGAACGTGTCAGCGCAATGCGAAAGCCCGCATCGGCCAGACGCGCGGTGTTCTCCGCGCGCTCGAGGTAGCGGTACATCCAGAACAGGCCGCCTGCGGTTTTGCCCAGCATCGCGCCTAGTCCTCCAGAACCCAGGTGTCTTTGGTACCGCCGCCCTGGCTCGAGTTCACGACGAGGGACCCCTTCTTCAGAGCCACGCGCGTCAGCCCGCCCGGCGTGATCTCGATCCCGTCCGGCGACATCAGCACGAAGGGGCGCAGGTCCACATGCCGCGGCGCGAGGCCGGCGCGGGTCAGGATCGGAACGGTCGAAAGCGCGAGGGTCGGCTGCGCAATGTAGCTGGAGGGCTTCGCCGTAAGTTTTGCGCGGAACGCTTCCAGCTCCTTCTTCGACGCCGCAGGCCCCACCAGCATGCCGTAGCCACCGGAGCCATGCACTTCCTTGACGACGAGTTCGGCGAGGTGTTCGAGCACATAGGCGAGTGAGGACGGCTCCGAACAGCGCCAGGTCGGCACGTTCTTCAGTATCGGTTTCTCGCCGGTATAGAACTGCACGATATCCGGCATGTAGGAATAGATAGCCTTGTCATCCGCGATGCCGGTCCCCGGCGCATTGGCAATCGTGATGCCGCCGGAACGGTAGATATCCAGGATGCCCGGCACACCCAGGAACGAATCCGGGCGGAAGTTGAGCGGATCAAGATAGTCATCATCGACGCGGCGGTAGAGCACGTCGATCGGCGTGTAGCCGAGCGTCGTGCGCATCGCGATCCGGCCATCGACCACGCGCAGGTCATGGCCCTCGACGAGCTCCGCCCCCATCTGGTCGGCAAGAAAAGCGTGCTCGTAATAGGCCGAGTTGTGGATGCCGGGCGTCAGCACCGCAACCACGGGCTTTCCCTTGCAGGCGGGCGGCGCACAGGCCGACAGCGACCGGCGCAGCATCTTGGGATAGTCCGAGACCGGCCGTACACGGATCTTCGTGAACAGCTCCGGAAACATCTGCAGCATCGTTTCCCGGTTCTCCAGCATGTAGGAGACACCGGACGGTGTGCGGGCATTGTCCTCCAGCACGAAAAACTCGTTCTCGCTGGTGCGCACGAGGTCCACCCCGACGATGTGGGTGAAAACCCCGCCGGGCGGCGAGACGCCCAGCATCTTCGGCAGGAAAGCGTCGTTATTCTCGATCAGCGCCGCCGGAACGCGGCCAGCGCGAAGGATTTCCTGACGGTGATAGATATCGTGCAGGAAAGCGTTGATCGCGCGCACGCGCTGTTCGATGCCCTTGGTGAGACGCGCCCACTCCTTGGCCGAGATGATGCGCGGCACAATGTCGAACGGGATCAGCCGCTCGTCGGCGTCCGCCGCGCCATAGACATTGAACGTGATGCCGGTGCGCCGGAAGAAGCTTTCCGCCTCCCGGGCCTT
>CALGEF010000398.1 GCA_937881755.1 uncultured Acidobacteriota bacterium | reverse complement strand
CGCGGCAACTACCCCGACCCACCCAAGCGCATCTTCATTAATCCAAGAGTATGCGAAGGCTGCGGCGATTGTTCCGTTCAATCGAACTGTATCGCGGTCGAGCCCATCAAGACACCGCTCGGGCCGAAGCGGACGGTCAATCAATCGAGTTGCAACAAGGACTTTTCCTGCACCAAGGGGTTTTGCCCAAGCTTCGTGGAACTGGACAGTCCCGTTATTCGCAAACCCGACAAGACGCGGATCGCCGAAGCAGAGGCCGCTATCCTGAAGTGTGTCCCTGAGCCGGAAATTCCGGCCCTTGCTGACGTCAGGAACATTTACGTGACCGGCATCGGAGGGCTTGGCGTCCTCACACTCGGCGCCCTGCTGGGCAAAGCCGCAGAACTTGATGGCCTGTCCTCAACCGTGCTGGACTTCACGGGGCTGGCGCAGAAGAACGGGGCTGTCGTCAGCCATGTCAGGCTCGCGCCGGTGACACGGCAGATACATGCGGTCCGTATTCCTGATGGAATGGTCGATGTCCTTCTGGCTGCCGACGCGCTCGTCGCTTCATCAACCGGAAACCTGCAGAAACTCTCCGTTCGCAGGTCCGCTGCTGTGATCAATACCGATGAGGCGCCGACGGCGGACAATGTGCAGGACGTGCAATTTGAGCTGCCAACAGGAGAGGCAATCCGCCGGATCTCAAATGCCGTATCCCGGGACGCAACGTTCGAAGTCAGTCTGACCAGTCTCGCCGATCGGATATTCGGCAACACAATTGCCAGCAATATTATGCTGCTCGGCTATGCATGGCAGAAAGGTCTCATCCCGATCAATCGGGTTTCGCTTATCGAAGCGATCAAGATCAACGGCGCAGCCGTTGCCATGAATCTGCGTGCCTTTGAATGGGGCAGGGCAATAGCCCAGGATCCCGGTGCTGTAGAGATCCTGATCAGCAACGACGACCCTGAAGACATCGCACGGCCCTGGACCAAGACCCGCTTTGCGGAAGAACTCGCGGACTATCAGGATCAGGCTTATGCAGATCGCTACGCGGACATTGTCGGCCGGGTGGCACTTGCCTGCAAAGCATTCGGCCCTGACGGGGCTGAAATTGTCCGGTCCGTCGAACAAAATGCCTATAAGGTCATGGCCTACAAGGACGAGTATGAGGTCGCACGTCTCTATGCGTCTGCGGACTATCGCCGCGCACTCGAAAAGCAGTTCTCGGACTGGAAATCTGTGCGTGTCTGGCTGGCTCCGCCCTCACTTAACCCATTCTCGAAAAAGGGCGCGCCGCCCAGAAAACGCCGTTTCGGGCCTTGGGTGTTTGCTGCGTTTGCCCTGCTTCGCAGCCTGAAGCGCCTGCGGGGGACACCGTTCGATCCGTTTGGACTGACCGCTGAGAGACGAGGCGAGCGAGCCCTTCGCGACGACTATCTCGATATGGTCTTCGACATAACCCAGCGCCTCACGCCCGCGAATCTGAATCTCGCCAAACAGCTTGTTGCCCTCCCGGCAGAGGTTCGAGGCTATGGGCACGTAAAGGAGCGTTCTGTCGAACAAGTCAGGGCGCGCTGGCAAAGCCTCAGGCGTGAATTCGACAGGACCAGTAAGTCGACTGACGTCATAACAGATCCAGCACGGGGGTAATGGTCATGGATTTCCTGCCGAGCGAGGAACAAACCCTGATCCAGGACGTGGCCCGCCGCTATGCGACAGATGTTCTGGCGCCGGTAGCGGCTTCACACGATGAGACACCGCAACGGGACCTGTTTCTCAGCAACCTGAAGGGGCTCGCTGAACTGGGCTTCATGGGGCTCAATATTCCAACCGAGCATGGTGGTAGCGACGCCGGCTGCGTCGGGTTCAGTCTTGCGGTCACAGAGATAGGACGCGCCTGCGCGTCAACGGCCGTCACGATGTCCGTAACCAACATGGTCGCGGAGGTGATCCTGTCCATTGCGTCGGAGGACCAGAAACGGACCTACCTGCCCAGGCTTTGCTCGGGGACCTACCCGGCAGGCAGTTTCTGCCTTTCCGAAGCGGGCGCAGGCTCAGACCCCGGTGCCATGTCCACGCGCGCTTTCAGAGACGGCGGGGACTGGATCATCAATGGGTCGAAGATGTGGATCACCTCTGCAGAGTATGCAGGGCTCTTTGTTGTGTGGGCAGTGACAGATCCGGAAGCGCCCCGCGGCAAAGGCATTAGCTGCTTCCTTGTGGAAGCGGGAACCCCGGGGATCCGTATCGCCCCGCCAGAACGCAAAATGGGCCAAACCGCCTCAGCAACCAATGCTGTGTTCTTTGAAAACTGCCGCGTTCCAGGAAGCGCGATCATGGGGGGGCTCAATGACGGTTTTCGTATCGCAGTGACAGAACTCGCAGGGGGGCGGATTGGTATCGCCTCGCTGGCGCTGGGTATAGGTCTTGCCGCGATGGATTATGCGCGCGATTTTTCACTTCAGCGCATCCAGTTTGGCCAACCGATAGCCAGTTTTCAGGGGCTCCAATGGATGATGGCAGACGCCTATACCGAGCTCGAAGCGGCCAGGCTGCTGACGCTCCAGGCGGCCGGTCTCAAAGAAAGGGGCCTTCCCTTTGCGGCAAAGGCTTCCATGGCAAAACTCTATGCCTCCGAGAAGGCGAATGCCGCTTGTTATACCGCCCTGCAGCTTGCGGGCGGCATTGGCTACACAAGAGACGCGCCTCTTGAGCGCTTCGCTCGCGATGTTCGTGTGACGAGCATTTATGAGGGGACAAGTGATATCCAGCGGCTGATCATTGCCCGCGATTTACTCCGTGCACTGGTTTAATCGACAGAATTTAACAGAGTTCAGGACATCCCGAGCCGGAGATCAGGAATGAAACCCTCTTTGAAAATGTCTGACTTACGAAAGGCAGTGTCTGAGGGGTCACCTCAT
This sequence comes from uncultured Acidobacteriota bacterium, assembly GCA_937881755.1. Classification (GTDB taxonomy): domain Bacteria; phylum Pseudomonadota; class Alphaproteobacteria; order Caulobacterales; family Hyphomonadaceae; genus Hyphomonas. The sequence continues at coordinate 1,233 of CALGEF010000398.1, read as the reverse complement.
TTACAGGACAGAGCCTGACACCAAAGGAAAGACTTTTGCATGATAGAAAAATCTTACTCTGATCGAGACGGCGTCATCTGGCTGGATGGACATTTTGTGCCCTGGCGCGAAGCGCGCGAGCACATTCTGAATCAGGGCCTGCACTACGCTTCAAGTGTCTTTGAAGGTGAGCGCGCCTATGAAGGACGGATCTTTCGATCCGTGGACCACACGAGACGGCTGTTGCATTCAGCCAAACGGCTCGAAATGGATGTCAAATTTTCCGTCGAACAGATCGAAGCCGCAAAGAAGGAGGTCCTTGATCGCTCAGGACTCGGATCTGCCTACATCCGACCTGTGATCTGGCGTGGCTCCCAGCAAATGGGTATCTCCGTCGGCAATGCCGATATCCGGATTGGAATTGCCGCCTGGCATTGGGGCAACTACTTCTCCGACAAAGCCAAGGGAATCCGACTGACGGATTCGCCCTGGGCCCGGCCGCCGGCAAATTGCGCTCCTGTTGATGCCAAAGCTGCCGGACTGTACATGATCTGCACTTTGGCCAAAAAACGCGCCGAGGAAGCGGGCTTTTCTGATGCCTTGATGTTGGATCATCAGGGAAATATCGCCGAAGCGACCGGGGCAAACATCTTCTTCCTGAAGGACGGAGTTTGGCACACCCCGACACCGAACTGCTTCCTCAACGGGATCACCCGGCAAACCGTCATCGAATTGTTACGTCGCAGCGGTCGGGTGGTTATCGAACGCACGATCTCTCCCAGCGAGCTGGGCAAGTTCACGCAGTGTTTCATAACCGGAACTGCGGCTGAAGTGACGCCGGTGAGCGAGATCATGGGGCACTCTTTCCGGGTAGGGGAGGATATCATGTCGATCTCTGAAGCCTATGGGAAAGTAGTACGCATGCCCAGAGTCAACTTTGCAGACGCCCTTGTCAGCGGCCAACAGATTGCGGCTGACGGCCCCTTAGTATGATGAGCGGGTTCGGTCATTACAAGTTGTACTGCACTAGACTTTGAGGTCTCTCTCCCTCCAGCGTCCCTTAAAGTCTATAACTTGTCCGTCAGCGTTCCCTCCGCTGACGGACTTTCTTTATACTGCCGTCAATTCGTAGAAAATCAGTACAATGAGAATCTGGAATGGTTATGTAATGAGTGAGGTCGGGTATGGCGGCTGCCTCGAGAACATTGCCCAATCCTTTGCCACTATAATGCCTTACTATAGTTGCAGCACGCG
>CALGEF010000397.1 GCA_937881755.1 uncultured Acidobacteriota bacterium | reverse complement strand
TCGCCAACAAGCGGCTGGCGGTAGATCTTGGCGACCTCCCCCGGACTGGAGACAAGCGCGTAGACGCTCCCTTCCCCGCCCTCACCGATCTTCTCGCCGAGCGCCGGCCTAGCCTGGGGCGGCATGACTGTGCTCACCGGTTGCTGCCGCGCCTTCCGGCGGGGGCTGCGCCGGCAAGAGCCGCGAGGCCAGGATCAGCGACTTGTCATCATCCGTACGCGCATTGATCGCCTCGCTCGAAAGATACGCCGACAGCGCCTGCGCCAGGACCAGGTCCTCACCCGGCGCGCCCGAGCCCCGCACGGCCGGGAGCATCTCGTTGAAGAACGCCTCCGCCACCGGGCTTCCTGCCGCTTCTCTTATCAGGAGGCGTTCAAGCCCGTCACTGAACAGCGCAACCTCGGCGACCCCGTAAGGACGAACGGCGACATGCGCCCGCAGGCGCGCGTCATCATCCGTGAGGAAATAAGTCTCGTTGGCATAGGTGCCGCGCTGCGGCTCGAAGACCAGCTCCCATCGCCCGGGCGCCGAGGGCACGACCATCGCGCCGTCGCCAACCTGGACAAAGGCCGACCAGCTCTCGCTCACCAGCGCGCCCACAAGGGTTGTCGCATAGTCGCGCGCCGGGTTTTTCTCCGTGAACGCCTTCAGCGTCACGGCCAGCGCGGCAAAGGAGAGGAACTCGGCCAGGTCTGTCTCGTCGACCAGGCCGCCCGTGTCGCGCAGCCGGTCGCCGGCCACGGTCAGGAAGGCCTCGGCCGCAACCCGCGCGCCCGTTGCCGCCTGGGGCGACGAGCCTGCGCCGTCGCAGACACAGGCGGCGAGCACATTGCCCCGCGCTGTGCCAATGATGCGGGCGGCGGCAAAATCCTCGCACCCCCGCCTGTCGGCTGCGTGACGTGTGCCCGTCACTGCAGCCTTTGCATACCGCCACCCAGGCTTCATGGGTCAGACCTCCGTCCAGCCCGCCGGCGCCGGCAAGGCCACACGCTCGCCGGGCGAGGACTGCGAGACCGCCTTCAGGGAATTCGACAGCCAGCGGAACAGCTCGGCAAATTTCAGCCCTTCAAGCTTCATCGGCGGGCGCACGGAAATCTTCGCCAGCGTCTCCATGTCCGCGCCTTTGACCCCGACGGCAAAGAGGGCAAAGGCATTCGCCGCCTCGCCTTCCCGGATGCGACTGGCCGCCGCCGTCCACGAATCTGTCGGCTCGCCGTCCGTGATCAGGAAGATCCAGGGCCGGTAATAGGAAATCCCCGCCTCGCGGTAAGCGCGCTTGCGCCCCTCAAGCTCGTCGAGCGCAAACTTGATCGCGGCGCCCATCGGCGTATCGCCGGTGGTCTCGAAGGCTTCCGGATAGATCGATTCCGGATTGGCAAAATCCTGGCGCACCTGCACCGGGCCAAAGGTCACCACGCAGAGCTCGACGCGCTTGGCTGCGAGCTTGTCCTGGCAAAGCTCTTCAACCAGCGCGTCATAACCGCGGTTCAGCGCATCAAGCGGCGCGCCGCCCATCGAGCCCGACGTATCCAGCAGGAGGACGCAAGGGCACCGCGGCTCGGGGTTCTCGGCAAAGGCGGTCGAGCGGAACGGGATCTGTTCGAGTTCGAATAGTTCATCTGACATGGCGGCGATCTCCTTCGCGTTAAGTCATCAGGCAGGTTCGAATGCGGCCTTCGAGAAAGCCGAGAGGTGGACCACGTGGCCCTCGCTCAGCAGCGCCGACCCGCAGGCCGACGGCCCGTCAAGCCGGACGTCCTCGCCCATCCCCACAGACGGCGAGGCCATCTGGTCGAGACCTGTGACGGCCGCGATGAAGCTTTTGACCGCCTCGGGTGCCGGCAACTCAAACGGCGGCTTCTGGCCAAGCGCGTTCAGGCAATAGCTGCGGACGATCTTTCCGAAGATTGCGCCAAAGGCCCGGGGGCTGCCCGCAACCTCTATGCCTGCAGCGCGCCCGTCGATGTAAAACACGGCGCCGACCTGGTCGTCTGCAGGCACAAAGGCCGAGGACAGGCGTTCGATTTCTTCGCGGCGCAGGACGTAGCTGTCATGCATGGCAGATGACGCGCTGCGGGTACCGGTCTCGCGCAGGGCTTCCTTCACGTCGTCCCAGACGGCGCCCTGGTCGGCATCAAAGTCGCCCAGCGCTTCTGCGCGGCGGGCAGAGGCCCTGATCGGACCGGCCTCGGAAAGGTCCGGGGCCAGTTCCGGGGCCAGTTCCGGGGCCAGGTCCGGAGCGAGGCTGGCGTTCGCCCGGCACGCGTGCACGGCGCGCCGCGCCCCCGCCATCCGTTCGGCTTTCTTCAGCCGGGCCTTGGCAAACAGCGCTTCGCCGCTGGGCGCAAAGCCCGCCGCCTCATAGCGCCAGCGCCCCTGCTCAACGCAGGAGACCGGCAAGGTCAGCTTTGCCCCGGCAGGCACAAGGATTGTCGCATTGAGGATCCGGTTCTGCTTGGCGCCCTTGAGCTCTTCCCCGTCAAACAGGAGGACCGGCTTGGGGGAGAGGTTGGTTGCAAGCAGGTTGGCGACGACGCCCGCTTCGGAGACTTCCGAGATATCGAGCAGTTTCGATTGAACCGCCTCATCGAGGAGGAGGTAGGGACTTTCGGCAAACGGGCCCTCGGCCAGCAGGGGCACGACAGTGAGGCGCCCGGCATGGACCGGGGCGCCGGGCGAGAGGGCTTCAAGGCAGGCATGGATAGCAGGCATGGGCGTTTCTCCTTGTGGCAGGTCCCGGCCCGGCCGATAGCGCTCGCTTCCGGGGCTGAAACCGGAAACGTCTGTGCCAATTGCAGGCGGCGGGATGACCGAATCACCTTATGTGATAGAATGATCTGGTTAGTAGATGGTTCTACTTTATCGATGCATCGTATATATTGAGGAGCCTTAAGGTGTCAAGGACCCCCGTCGAAACCTCGACAGAATCGCTCGGCTGGTCGGTCACCGCTCGCCTGCGCTTCCTGGAAGAGCTGGCCTGGTGGACCGGCGGCGTGAACCGGCGCGACATCGTCGAGCGCTTCGGAATATCCGAGCAGCAGGCGTCAGGAGACTTTACCCGCTACCAGGAACTCGCCCCCGCAAACCTTGCCTATGACAAGAGCGGGAAAACCTATCGTCCGACCGCGGAGTTCAAGCCCGTCTTCTTCGGGCCTGACTCTGCCGAAACGCTTGGGCAGTTCCGCCTGATCGCCGAGAATGTCATCGCGTCCGACGCCCTGACCGAAGGCGTGACAGCCGCCATCGCTGGCGCAGTATCGCGGCCGGTGGATCCGGAACTCCTGCGCATCGTCCTGCAGGCGATCCGCGAGCGCAGACGCATGTCGGCCTTCTACGTCTCGCTTACCTCGCCCGACGGCAAAGTGCGTACGATCGAGCCGCACGCCATCGTGTTCGACGGGTTCCGCTGGCACGCACGCGCTTTCGATGTCGAGGCCAGCGGCTGGCGCGACTTCGTTCTTGGCCGTCTCTCGCGCGCCTCCCTGCTCGGGGCGCCCAGCGAGACCACCGCAGATGATGACGCTGACTGGCAGGACATGGTGCAGCTCACCATCGCCGCCCATCCGGGTCTCAGCCCGGCCCAGCGCCGCCTCATCGAACGCGATTACGGCATGCACCGGGGAAAGCTTGTCGTCACGGTCCGCAAGGCGCTGCAGTTCTACACCAAGCTCAGGCTCGGGCTCGATCTGGACGGGAAGGCGCGCGCGCCCGAAGACCAGCATATCGTGCTCGTCGAAGAAAGAGTGCTGTGAACCCTGATAATGCCTCCATTAGATGCTCTGACCGCTCAAACTGTTTCTCGAAAGCTCCCAGGCATGTTGTATCCCGGCGTCGCTTGACCATGCACCACGAAAGTGACACGAAGAGTGTCAATAGAGTGGGGTGCTGACGTGAAAACGTTTCTGGTATGGATTCCGGCGATCATCATCTACGGTCTGTTCCTTGGCTGGCATCAGAACTGGGGTGGCCCGCTCAGTACGGCCGAGATCAGCAATATCATTCAACGCCTCGAAGCGAGCGAGGTCGGGACGAGCGCCCGCAACGAACTCCAGACAATGCAGAAATTCCTGGAAGCCGATGACGGGCGGGAATTCTACATGCTCAATCTCGTCCGCGTTGATCCAGGGGATGTGGAGGGGCCAGATGGCGTCGTGCGTCCTGCCCGTGAAGTGGTCGAGGAGTACACAAAGGTTTTCATGCCATCCCTGTTGGCGCGCGGCGGCTACCCTGCCATCGTGGCGCGCAAGCAAGGCGGATACTTCGATGCCTGGGGCGTCGAGGCCGACCCTGGCTGGTCGATCATCGGTTACATGCGCTATCGAAGCAGGCGAGACCTTGCGGAGCTTGTGCTTGATCCGCGTTTCGGGGGCGCTCACGATTTCAAATTTGCTGCCATGCCCAATACGTTTTCATTCCCAACCCAACCGGAGTTGCTGGCTCTACCCGGCCCGCAGATTTGGGTAGCGGCATTGCTCGCCCTGCTGGCATCATTCGGGCAGATCGCCTGGCTGTTAGCGGGCAGGGCTGCCGGCGCTTCGGCCACCCACCGCTGATCGCTGCCGGGCGATGACCCGCGTGACCAGCAGGGCAGGCGCGACTGGCAACTTCCGCGCGCGGCAGCCATTGGCAACCCAGACCAGGCTGCGTGAAGCGGGGGCCAATTCGGACGCCCGCTCATAGTGCTCCTGGTGCAGGTGCCAGGCGCCCAATAAATGATGTGACCTCAATCCGCCGGCCGCCTACGCTCGCTGGAACAGCGCTGCACAGCCAGTGCCCGCAAGGATGGCGTCAACGCGGCCCTGGTCAGCGGGCGTCAGCGCCGAATAGGCCTCGCGTAGCCACCGCAGGCACTTGGCCTGGTAGACGAAGGGGGCCTGCCTCCAGGGCTGGCCATCGATTTCACAAATGACCTGCTCGGCACCGCGCGCCACTGCGTCTGCATTGGCCAGCATGAACGGCGCATAGACCCGCCCAATCTCAGTCAGGAGGGCGCGAAGCGTCTCGGACGGTTCGTTAAGGTCGATCCAGTCGTCTTCGCTGACATCGAGGCCGCTCAGATCTTCACATTGCTCCGTCCAGGCATAGGCGCGCGGCGAGACGTCAAAGGCGACCGCAGCCGGCGTTGGGTCGGTCATCACCAGCATGGTCATTTGCCCGTAACAGGCGAAATCGCCTGCGCCAGGGCGGTGGCCGAGCAGGAAAGGCTGGTTTTGTATGTGGGCGTCAAAGACCTCCAGGAATCGGCGCCAGCTCGCTTCGATCACCGGCCCGGTCATCTCGTTCGAGCCGACAACACCGATGCGGGAAATCTGGCGCGCGGCGAAAGCTGCGGCCGCCTCCGCGCCCCGATCAGGCGCCATCTGCATGGCTCTGGTATAAGGAAGATAGGCGCTGGCATGCTCCGTGTCGGGAGCATAAGACCAGCGGTAATGGAACATGCACTTGCTGAGCCACTCGTCGCCATAGTCCTCTATCAAAAGGTCAAGGAGCCGAAGCGCGGTGTCAGCCGGCCGCAGCCGCCGCTGGGGACAGGCCTCGTCGAGGAAAGTCAGGATTGGCGTCGAGTCCGATTGCACCTGCGTGAGCGCGCCATCGGCATCTGGCGCTACGAAGTAGGGGACGAGAGGCAAGGGCCGCTCCGGGAGGGCGTTGGCCTCTTTGCTGCCGGCCACTACAAACCGAAACGGCAGACGTCGAAACCGCGCCGCTGCACGGAGTTTCCGCGTGTAGGGAGACGCGCCGACACCGACAACCCTGAAATCTCTATCTTCCGGCATTGAATTTATCTCTGGCAAAGGTTTGCATGTGCGTTGAACTTGAACCGCGCCGGACCGGGCGGGCCCGGCGCTGAGCTGATCGCGGTGAATGAGACGCCAGCCGCCCGCATGACGCTCTGGTCAGGGGTTCCTCGTGCGCGCGATCTCCGCCGGCGCCGCCAGGAGCCGTTCCTCGTCCGCGTAGAACGCTGAGGCCGTCCCATACTCCGTAAGGTCAGCGCCGGTTATGAAATAAGCGACCCCGGTTCCCGTGGCGCGGTCCAGCCAGAGGCCGGAGACCAGGCCATAAGCCTCGCCTGGGTGACCAACCCGCTCAATATCGTCCGCAAACGGATTATCCGAACAAAGGCTCGAGCGGGTCGCCAGGGTCTGAGCGCCGAGGCCGTATCGACAGAACAGGGCCCCTCCGGGATCAGCCGTCTCGGAATCAAACGTTTCTCCGTTGCTTCCGTCATATGTCCAGACAGGATCAAGGATAAGGTCAACTGAGGCCGGGCTCAGGAGCCTGACTCCATTGATCTCTCCTCCGCTAAGAAGAAGGCGGCCTATGACGGCAAGGTCATTGGCGGAAATCCGGAGCCCCCCCTGCGGAGAGAAGGCGCCGCCATTCACACCCGGCTTCAGCCGCGAAAGATCGCAGCCTCCGCTCGTATCCGGAGTAACGGGGCAGTCTGGCCTGCGCCCCTGGTTGTCATCTGCGAGAATTTGCCGGTCGCGGTCATAAAGGACCACCGCGCGTGCGGCAGTCTCATCGCTGCAGGACGCCCAGTTGAAGCATGCCTGAAGGCCAAGAGGGGCAATGACAAGTCGGTCCATCAGCTGATCGAAGCGCTCCCCCGTCACCGCTTCCATAACCGTCGCAATGACCGTGTAATTGATGTTTGCATAACGGAAATACCCGCCCGGTCCGTGGACGGCGTCCCATACGGCCGCAGCTGCAAGTTTCTCCCGGATTGGCGCGTTGAACGGCGCACCATAGCCGGCCGCATCCGTAAGGCCGGAAGTGTGGGAAAGCAGCAGGCGCAGGGTGATCGGCGTCTCAGGATGCGCGGGATGTCTGAGCGGCCAGCCAAGGTAACCGGAAACATCCCTGTCCAGCTCCACCTGCCCGTCCTCCACCAGGCGCATGACACCGATTGCGACAACCATCTTCGAGATGGACGCTACCCTCGCCGGATCATCGGCAGTAATCCGCCGGCCTGTTGAAACATCCGCCAGACCGTCTTCGATTCGATGCACGATCCCGCCCTGGTCGAAGCTGACACGCACCCGGGCCACCGGCTCCTCCGGAGGCTCGCTCCCTGGCGCGCACCCTGACATGATGAGCGCCGGAACGGCGCAGGCGTTGTGCACACCTGCCTGCCGGGCTGTATCAACTTCAGTAAGCTGGGCAATGGCAGGCGCCGCAACCACAAGGCTCACGATGGCAGAGATCAGGTGTTTCATTTTTGCGTCTCCGGTCGGTGATGCGCGTTCAAAGCCTTTTTCAGAAAAGCTTACTCCTCGCCATTTCGCAAACCCCGCAGATCCGGACTCCCACGCGTGGCCACCTTTGCCCAGCGCACCCGGTACACGCTCTGATAGGCTGGGCCAGCGCTTAGGTTTGAAGCATCATGATCAGGGTTGGCGTTGCCGCCGGGCTTCCCAGGAAAAGCCGCAAAAGAGGCGGCCGGATGGGCAAAAGAAGGGTCAGGCGCCGATGCTGGAAAAATAACCGTTTTTAAACAGGGTTGTAGCCTATTTTAATGGCGGCGGGAGCGGACCTGACACCCAACCCTCTCGGAGAAGTTATGGTGGATACTGCGCATTTCTGAGCGCTGTCTGAGAATGAACTGTTACTCGGAATTTTGACCGCAAGCGTTACGAAATCGGCTTTGCGTCACTCCGGCGCGCCATCAGGTTCACCGAATGCGGCGCGGTAGAAGGCCCAGTTGCGTTCACCCAAGGCATTAAGGACGGCCAAAGGATTATGCCCCACGCCCGGCAGGACGATCCAGTCATGGGGAATGCCGAGGCTTGTCAGATAAGCATGAAAAGCCCTGTTATTCTCATAGATCTCATCCTGGCGTCCGATAACGACACGCAGGCGTGTGGCGCTTGCTATGATCTGCGCATTCTCAGCAGCGTGGCGACGCGGGCTGACGGATTGAAAGCTGGACTGCTCACCTGCGTAAACCTCGCGAAGGAGGTCCGCCGCCTCACGGCGGCTGGCGCGGGGCGTCCCGGTAAGCGTTTCCTGCAGGGGGCCTGCTGCGATCATGGAAACGGTCGCAAACAGCTCAGGATAGAGAAAGCCGAACCGCGCGGCGCCATATCCGCCCATGCTGAAACCATCAACAAGCCGGCCTTCCCGGCTGGCGACGGTGCGCCAGTTCGCGTCAACATGCGGAATGAGCTCTTCAATGATGACCGTCTCGAGGGGGACATCCGCCCCCATCCAGTCGACATACATACCCAGCTGCATGCCGTTGACGAAGACTACCAGAAAGGGCGGAGTTCTTGTGCTCTCAATGGCTGCATCAAAGAGCCGTGAGAGGGGGACGATACCATTCGCGCCCCCGCCGGCCCCATGCAGCCAGTAGACGACGGGGAGCCGCCGGTCCTCATCATCAACGTAAGCGGCGGGCGTATAGACGTGAAAGCTCACATCCGTCCCGGCTGCCTGGCTTTCAAACGTGTGAAAAGAAACTCGGGGCGCTTCCACTGCAGGGGTGACCCACTGGGGCTGAGCCGCGGCCCGCGGTGTGATTGAACAACTCAGCAAAACCCCAAGGGCGATGATGAAAGCGAGGACGTGGCTACCCATACGCATCAGATCGCTACTCCAATGGGATCCCGGAATTGCCGACAAACTGGCACCCCCGGACGATGCAGCAACCCAACAGCACGGGCAACCCGTGACTTAACGCTCCGTGTTCTGCATGCTCGCTGATCAACAGCCAGAGGTTCGAATCCTCCTGGGCGCACCCTTCGCTTCGCAGGAGAGTTGCAGAAACCGTTTTCCCCGATGTCAGTCTCCGGACCTCTGCTCCAGATGGCGCGTGGGAAGCTGGCTTTCGTGGAGAACGGCGACGACAGCGATGATCTCGCCGGCCTGCGCATAAAAGATGGCGTAGTGCTGGACACGGAAACAACGAAAACCCGGCTTCAGATGATCAATCATAAATCCGATGTCGGGATGCCTTCGCAATGCTTTGAAGCCTTCGCCGAGGCGGCCCATATAAAGCGCCGCCTGACGCGCACCGAACTCGCGGCGCGTATAAGATCGGATGTCTGACAGATCGCGCCGCGCATCGTCCGTCAGGCGAAGCGTCATCACTCGGCGTCAAGAATCCGGTCGATGTCCTCATCTGAGGTCAGATCTGAGTAGGCTCCACTGGCGAGCTGCACGGAGCCGGCTTCAAGGCGTGAAACAAGATACGCCTTGCGGTCTTCGTCTTCTTGATCCCGCCGCACGAGATCCCGGAAATACTCGCTTTCATTGTTGAACTGGCCGCGCTCGATCCTGGCCGCAATCCAGTCGGCCATCAGGTCGGGCATGGAGATCGTCTTGCGCATCATGACAAAGGCTCCTTCAACTTTGAGGATAGCATGTATGAACTATTCATACAAACTCGAAGCGGGCCTGGCGGGGTAGCGTCTGCACGCTGCTTCTCGCGAAATAATGATCCGATAGGCGTGCCCATCTTCACCCTCACCGGTGCGCCATAAGATCAGGGACTTAGCTGTTACTTTCTGACCGACGAGCCCCTGATTTTGGCTTGGGGTTCCACCGGGGTTCCACCGAATCCTTCGCTTTTGCCGATGTTTCGACCGGTTTCAGCCCGTTTCGATCAATGCTGCGAGGGTCGCGTCGCAGAAATAAGAGCGCGCTCGAACCGGTTGACCCATCTTGCGAATTGATATCAAATTTCTTATAGTGATATCATTGCTATCAAGAGCTGGAGTTCGCCATCATGGTTGCTGTTACGATCCGCAATTTGTCGGAGGAAGCGCATCGCGCTCTTAAAATGCGTGCGGCTGAACACAATCGAAGTGCGGAAGCAGAAATGCGGGCGATCCTGGAGGCCGCAGTTCGGCCAGTTGGGCGGCTTCGGCTTGGGACCGCTTTGTCAGACATCGGCCGGAAGGCTGAGCTTACAAATGCAGATATTGAAGCGCTCGGCCAGGTTCGCGACTCAAAACCTGCCGAACCGATCGGTTTCGAATGATCGTCCTCGATACAAACGTAGTCTCGGAGGCAATGAAACCCCAGCCCGATGCCTTGGTGCGCGACTGGCTGGATGCTCAAGCCGCAGAAACGCTCTTCTTGACGAGCATCACCATCGCAGAGCTCAAGTTCGGCGTCGGCGCTTTGCCCGAAGGCAAGCGCAAGGAAAGGCTCAAGATAGCGATCGATAGCCTTATTGAGCTCTTTGCTGACCGGATCCTGGCGTTCGATACAAAGGCGGCGCACCGCTATGCAGAAATCGCGGAGCTTGCCCGCGCAGCCGGACGAGGCTTTCCGACCCCTGACGGCTACATCGCAGCAATCGCTGCTGCGCACGCGTTCAGTGTGGCGTCGCGCGACAGCAGCGCGTTTGCAGCAGCTGGCCTCAGTGTGATTGATCCGTGGAACATCCGTCGCTGACCGGTTGCTGGGGCCCACGCACTTATTTCGAAAACAGTTCTGTTCTGAGTGCAAAAGACCTGAAGGCTGGGGCTGGGCGTTTCCGCATTTGAATAGTGGATCCCGATGGTGCGGCCCAACGCTGGCCTTCAGGCCGCCGCCTTGAAGCGCTCGAATCTAAGCGCAAGCCGATCACGGTCAGGTCGGTCCTTGTCCCGGTTCGGCAAAAGGATGGTGCCACCGGCCAGTCGCTTGAGTGCTTCAAGCATGGGACCATCGTTCTGTCCGAGCAGCCGCTCGGTTACATGCAGCCTATAGTCCGGGTCGATGCCGATCAGATGAGCATCAAACGCAGCATGATGAATCCTGGAAAGTGGGATGCCATTCGGCACCGCAGGCTCGCGGATACCAGCGGTTCAGGCCGCTTGTGTAAGGTATTGTTGTGTTCTGATCGTATAAGACC
>CALGEF010000396.1 GCA_937881755.1 uncultured Acidobacteriota bacterium | reverse complement strand
CCCCACAAGATCCTCACCGGCCGCCGCGACCGGATGCGCACCCTGCGGCAGGGCGGGGGCCTTTCCGGCTTCACCAAGCGTTCCGAGAGCGACTACGACCCCTTCGGCGCCGCCCACGCCGCGACGTCCATTTCCGCGGGCCTTGGCTTTGCCAAAGCGCGAGACCTGCAGGGCCGCAGGAACAATGTGGTCTGCGTCATCGGCGACGGATCGATGTCGGCCGGCATGGCCTATGAAGCGATGAACAATGCGGGCGCTGACAAGTCGCGCCTGATCGTCATCCTTAACGACAATGACATGTCGATCGCCCCGCCGGTCGGCGCCATGAGCCACTATTTCTCGCGCCTCGTCTCTTCGCGCCCGTATCGCGGGCTGCGCCGGTTCGCGAAAAAGGTTGTTGCCCCGATGGGCCTTGAGTCGCCGGCACGCCGCGCCGAGGAATACCTGCGCGGTTTCGCGATGGGCGGCACCATGTTCGAGGAGATGGGCTTTTACTATATCGGCCCGGTCGACGGGCACGATCTCGATACCCTGCTGCCGATCCTCGAAAACGTTCGTGACATCGAAGACGGCCCGATCCTGCTTCACGTCGTCACGCAGAAAGGCAAGGGCTACGCACCGGCAGAAAACTCTGCGGACAAGTATCACGGCGTCTCGAAATTCTCGGTCGTCACCGGCGAGCAGTCCAAAGGCGCCGCCGGTCCGCCGACCTACCAGAAAGTGTTCGGCCAGACGCTGGCCAGGCTCGGCGAGACCGATGAGCGCATCTGCGCGATCACGGCCGCCATGCCGACCGGCACCTCGACGGATATCTTCGGTGCCAGGTTCCCGCAGCGCCATTTCGATGTCGGTATCGCCGAGCAGCACGCCGTCACCTTTGCAGCGGGGCTCGCGGCCGATGGCATGAAGCCGTTCTGCGCGATCTACTCGACCTTCCTTCAGCGCGGCTACGACCAGGTGGTCCACGACGTGGCGATCCAGAAACTGCCTGTCCGGTTTGCGCTCGACCGCGCCGGCCTCGTCGGGGCCGATGGCGCAACCCATGCCGGCAGTTTCGACATCGGCTATCTCGGCGCGCTGCCGGGTTTTGTCTGCATGGCGCCCGGTGATGAAGCCGATCTGGCCCGCATGGTGAAGACCGCGCTCGAGATCGATGATGGCCCGAGCTCGATCCGTTATCCGCGCGGCGAAGGCATCGGCCTCGAAATCCCGGCCGACCTGAAAGCCCTCGAGATCGGCAGGGGCCGGATCGTCCGCGAGGGGACCACTGTCGCAATCCTGTCCTTTGGCGCGCGCCTGCAGGAAGCCCTGAAAGCCGCCGAAATGCTCTCCGCCCAGGGGCTCAGTACAACGGTCGCAGATGCCCGCTTCTCACGGCCGCTGGACGGGAACCTGGTTGAGCGGCTGGCGAAGGACCACGAAGTCCTGATCACGATCGAAGAAGGCGCCAAAGGCGGCTTCGGCAGTTTCGTGCTCGAACACCTGGCCAATGCCGGGGCGCTCGACACCGGCGTCAAGATCCGCATCATGACCCTGCCGGACGTTTTCCAGGACCAGGATTCGCCGTTCGCCATGTACGAGACAGCCGGCCTCAATGCCCGCCATATCGCGGCCCGCGCCATCGAGGCGCTCGGGCGGGGCGACATTTCTGCCATTGAGAGCGCGGCGCGCGCCTGAGCGCCGGGCGCCGCAGATTGACCTGAGTTCAGCCATGTCCCTGCCTGGCTTGCCACGCTAGACAAAGCATCGCGCAACTTTGCTTGAGCGCAGTTCAACACTTCTGACCGGAGAAAACCGATGCTTCGTCCTCTCTTGCTTGCCGCGGCCTGCGCGCTCGTGCTTTCCGCCTGCGCGTCTTCGAATTCCCCGGGGACGTCCGCGCCCGCAGCCGCCGGGACCCTGGCCGTCGTCTCGCCTTACTATTTCGGCCTGCAGACGGCTGATGGGCTCGTCAGCGCCGGCAACACGCCCGCCGCCATCCAGCGCCTGATGCAGCTGGCCGGTGATACGAGCCTGTCACCTGAGCAGCGCTCCGAAGTCCTCCACAGGCTTGGCAAGCTCAGTATTTCGCCGACCGGCTATGACGCGGAAGGCGCCGTTGAGTATTTCAACGAAGTCCTGACCGGTTTTGCAGGAACCCCGGCGGCGAAACAGTCGGCCGCCGCCCTGCCGGCCGCCGAGGCCGCCGTTGCCATCCTCCTTGCGACCCTGGAATCGCTCGACGCGGCCCGCTCCGATAAGTTCCTGGCCCTGTTCAGCCTCGGGCGCCACCTTGATGCCATCGACCTGATGATCGCCAACGACATCCTGCCGGGCAATGAGGCGCTTCTGGCGATGTACCAGATCGGCTATGCCTGCGAGGATTCGAACCTGACCGGCCGGGCCTATTCCGTCACGGACCGCGACGGCACGGTGCGCAACGTGCGCTTCTGCGACGCCGGCAAATAACTGGCACAATTACTGGCGCCGCCTCGCCAGCGACGAGACAACGCCCGTCCGCCTGCGGCCGGGGCGGCCGCCCTTGCCGATTTTGGTGTCCTGCCTCTTCAAAGGCCACTCCAGACATGGTTTGCTGGCAGCGATCAGACAATCTGGAGGAAAATGACCATGGCCGAAGGCGCGAGTTCGAACTGGCCCGTAATGTCGATTGCGGAGGCCAATGCGGCGCTCGCCGGGCCGGGCTCTCCGGTCGAGCTGGAGGACGCCGTGATCGGCGGCGTGGCGATGAAGGTCTACAGGAACGCGCCGCCCACGATCCCCTTCATCCTTGAGGCGGCAGCAGACCAGTTCGGGGACCGCACCTACATCGTCTACGAAAACGAGCGCGTCACCTTCCGCGCCCTGCATCTGGCCTCGCGCAGGCTGGCCAGGGCCCTGGTGTCGGATTTCGGCATCGTGAAGGGCGACCGCGTGGCGGTCATCATGCGCAACTATCCCGAATGGCCGCTTGGCTTTTACGCCGCGCTGAGCGCCGGCGCGATTGCAACACCGATGAACTCCTGGTGGACCGCTGAGGAGCTGGAGTACGGATTGTCGTTCGTGGGCGTCAAGGCCGCGATCGTCGACGCCCAGATTTACGAGCGCATCCGGGGCATGCTCGAACGCCTGCCGGACCTCAAGCACATCCTGATTGCCCGCGAGTGCGTTGAAGACATTGCCGACCCGCGCGTTGCCTCGCTGAACGACATTGTGGGGCATCCGAATGCCTGGGCGGACCTGCCGGATGCCGGGCCGTCCGGGGTCGAACTCGGTCCGGACGACGATGCCACCATCATGTACACGTCCGGCACCACGGGTAAGCCGAAGGGCGCGCTCGCCACCCACCGCGCCGTGATCTCCAACATGTTCAATTCGACCACGTGCCAGGCCCGTATGTACCTGCGCAAGGGCGAGCCCATCCCCGCGCCGGACCCGGACGCGATGCGCGGCACGCTGCTGGCCGTGCCCTTCTTCCACGCGACCGGAGCCTTCGCAATCCTCATCCCCTCCGCCCTGCGCGGTGACAAGATCGTGTCGATGTACAAATGGGACGCCGGCCAGGCGCTGCCGATCATCGAAGCGGAGAAGATAACGTCCGTAGGCGGCGTACCTGCGATTGCCTGGCAGCTGCTGGAACATCCCGACCGGGACAAGTACGACCTCTCGAGCATCCAGGTCATATCCTATGGCGGTGCGCCTTCGGCGCCTGAACTCGTCTCGACGATCAAGAAGCGCTTCCCGGACGCAGCCCCCGGCAATGGCTGGGGCATGACGGAGACCTGCGCGACAGCCACGCTGAACATCGGCGAGGATTATGTGAACCGCCCCTCCAGCGCCGGCGCGCCTCCGGGCGCGGTTGAGATCAGGATCTGTGATCCCGAGGGCAGGGACGCGGCGCCGGGCGAGGTCGGCGAGCTCTGGTGCAAGGGCCCGTCCAACTGCCGGCTTTACTGGAACCGCCCGGACGCAACCGCTGAAACCTTCCGCAACGGCTGGGTGGTCACCGGCGATCTTGCGCGCATCGACGAGGAAGGCTTCCTCTACCTCGTCGACCGCGCCAAGGATATGCTGATCCGCGGCGGTGAAAACATCTACTGTATCGAAGTCGAGAACGCGCTCTATGACCACCCTGCCGTGATGGACGCGGCGGTCGTGGGCATCCAGCACAAGATCCTCGGCGAGGAAGTCGGCGCCGTCGTGCAGCTGAAGCCCGGCAAAGGCGCAACCGAGGCCGAGCTGCGCGCGCATGTCGCCGGGCAACTGGCTGCGTTCAAGGTGCCGGTTGAAATCCAGTTCCTGAACGAGCCCCTGCCGCGCAACGCGAACGGCAAGATCGTGAAGTCCGAACTGCGCCAGCGCTTCAAGGCGAGAGCCTGACCCGTATGACCGCTTCCAGAAGGCGCATCGGCGACCGGGATGTCCATCCCATCGGCCTCGGCTGCATGAACATTACCCACGCCTACGGGCCGGCAATGGATGAGACCGGCGCCAGGGCCCTGCTGGTGCGGGCCCTGGACCTCGGGTGCGATTTTCTCGACACGGCCTCGATCTACGGCCTGGGCCGCAGCGAGGAACTGATCGGCGAGGCGCTGGGGCACAGGCGCAGGGAATACTTCCTCGCCAGCAAGTGTGTGCTGGGTTTCCGGGACGGCCAGCGCGTGCTGGATGGCCGGCCGGAAGCGATCAGGGCCGCCTGCGAGGCAAGCCTCAAACGCCTGCGTACGGATGTGATCGATCTCTACTATCTGCACCGTCCGGATCCGAAGGTGCCGGTGGAGGAGTCTGCGGGCGCGCTGGCCGACCTGGTCGCAGAGGGCAAGATCCGCTTTATCGGCCTGTCCGAAATGGGCGAGGACCAGCTGCGCCGCGCACACGCCGTGCACCCGGTTGCCGCGATGCAGTCCGAATACTCCCTCTGGGTGCGCAATCCGGAGATTGCGGTCCTCGACGCCTGCCGCGAACTCGGCACTGTGCTGGTGGCGTTCTCGCCTGTGGGGCGCGGCTTTCTTGCCGATCCTCCGGCGGACCCGGAAACGTTCCATGCCAGCGATATGCGCCTGAGCATGTTCCCCCGGTTCAGGCCGGAATTCTATCCGGCCAACCTCGCCCTGCTGGACGAGGCGAAAGCTGTTTCGCGCGAGGCCGGCTGTTCTGTGGCGCAGCTGGCGCTCGCCTGGACGCTCGCCAGGGGCAGCCATGTGATCCCCATTCCCGGCACGAAGAGCCTCGCGCACCTTGAAGAGAACCACGCCGCCGCGCAGGTCATGCTGTCGCCCGACCAGGTCGCGCGCCTGGACGCCCACTTTGCGCCGGAGCGGCCGGCCGGCCCGCGCTACAGCCCGCCGGGGCAGGCGGGCGTGACAACGGAAATGTACGATTTTGAGAAGCAGGCCCATGGCGGATAAGCCGCCGGTCGCGCTGGAGAACCGGGGCGAAGGCGAAGACGGGCGGCGCTACTCACCCTCCGTCGCCCGCAACCGCGACCCGATCCGGGACGCTCTGGCGCAGGTGTTCATCCCGCCCGCGCGCGTGCTCGAGATTGCCTCCGGAACCGGCGAACACGGCGCCTTCCTGGCATCCGGGTTGCCGGGCCTGCACTGGACTTATTCGGACCTGGACGGCGACAGCCTGATCAGCCAGCGCGCCTGGCAGCAGGCGGACACGGCCGGACGCCTGGCGGGACCCCTGCGCATAGATGCGTCCGCGCAGGATTGGGGCGACGCCGAAAGCCTGGCGCCGTGGGACGCGGTCTTCTGCGCCAACATGGTGCACATTGCGCCGTGGCCGGCGGCGGAAGGCCTGATCCGCGGGGCAGGGCGCCTGCTGCGGCCAGGCGGCCTGCTCATCCTCTATGGACCGTTTGCCCGGTCAGGCGCCATGGCGCCCTCCAACGCCGCTTTCGGCGAAAGCCTGAAGCTGCGCAATCCGGACTGGGGTGTGCGCGACCTCGACCGGGATCTCGTCCCGCTCGCGGAGGCGTCTGGGCTGGCGCTGCAAAGCGTCACCGACATGCCGGCAAACAATCTGCTCGCCTGTTTCCGCAAGCCCGGCTGAGGCTCAGCCGCCGCCGAAGCGCCCGGTCCATTCGGCGACCTGCGTGTCCTCGATCTTCTGGAACAGCACATCCGGCGGCGTGATCGGCGCGCCGCGCGGGACGGCGTCCAGGAGGCCCTTGTCCTGCCAGTCCGGCCAGCGGCGATGGCCCTCCGGAATACCCAGCGCGTCCAGCACCTTGCCGGAGGCATCCGGTATGACCGGCTGCGCAATGATTGCGAAGAGGGCCGCCAGGTTCAGGCCCGTCCGCACGCCGACAGCCGCGCCGTCGACATCCGACTTGTACTTTACCCAGGGCTCGGCCCGGGTGAGGTATTCGTTGCCGGCTGCCCAGAGGGCGCGCGTCTCGGCCGCCGCTTTGCGAAACTCCATGGCCTCGTAATGCTCGTCGATGGCTTTCAGCCGCGTCGCAAGTTCATTCGCCATCCAGGCCTCGGCCTCTCCGGGCGCGCCGGCATCCGGCACCTTCCCATCAAACTTCGACGCGCAGTACTTCGTGATGCGGTTGACGAAATTGCCGAGCACGTTGGCAAGGTCTGAATTGACGGCGGCCTGGAAGCCTTCCCAGGTGAAAGCCGCGTCCGAGCCTTCCGGCGCATTGGCGATCAGGTACCAGCGCCAGTAATCGGCCGGCAGGAGACTGAGCGCTGTATCCATGAACACGCCGCGCTTGTTGCTGGTCGAGAACTTGCCGCCATACCAGGTGACCCAGTTGAAGGCCTTCAGCTTATCCACAGTCTTCCATGGCTCGCCGGACCCCAGCAGGGTCACAGGAAAGCTGACTGTGTGGAAGGCGACATTGTCCTTGCCCATGAACTGGACGTATTCCGTCTGGTCGGCGCCCTTGTCGCGCTTCCAGAGTTTCTCCCAGTCATTTCCCGTGGCCTCGGCCCATTCCTGCGTCGCCGAGATATAGCCGATGGGTGCATCGAACCAGACATAGAACACCTTGTTCCCGAAGCCCGGGCGCGGTGATCCGTCGGCGGACGTTACCTTCACGCCCCAGCTGAGATCACGTGTAATCGAGCGGGCAATCAGGCCCTCATCCAGCCACTTGTTGGCGATCGACACCGCCAGCGACGGCCAGGCCTTGCCCTTTTCGTTCACCCAGGCACGGATCGTCTCCTGCATGCCTGTCTGCTTGAGATAGAGGTGCTCGGTATCGCGCACTTCGATGTTGCGGCTGCCGGTGACCGCCGAATAGGGATTGATGAGCTCCACCGGGTCCAGCAACCGCCCGCAACTGTCGCACTGGTCGCCGCGCGCTTTCTCGAATCCGCAATGCGGGCAGGTGCCCTCGACATACCGGTCCGGCAGGAACCGTCCGTCATCCACGGCATAAACCTGTTTCGAGGTTTGCGCCCCGATCAGGCCGTTCTTCTCCAGCTGTTGCGCGAAATGCTGTGTCAGCCTGTGGTTCGCCGGCCGCGACGTGCGGCCAAACCAGTCATACGACAGCAGGAAGCCTTCGCCCGCCCTGCGCTGGATCTCGTACTGCTCGTCGCAATACTGCTGCACCGTCTGGCCCGCCGCCTGCGCTGCCAGTTCGGCCGGAGTGCCGTGCTCGTCGGTGGCGCAGATATAGGTCACGTCATGACCCTTGAGGCGCATCACCCGCGCATACACGTCCGCCGGGAGCATCGACCCGGCCAGGTTGCCGAGGTGCTTGACCCCGTTGATGTAGGGCAAGGCAGACGTGATGAGGATGCGCCGGCTCTGGGTCATGGGACGCCTCTTAAGCTTTCGGATCAGGCAAGTGCGCCTTTTAGCGCCCCGCGCAACAAAGGAAAGCGCTACACGCGGCCCCAGTAGGTTACCCGGCGCAGCAGGACTTCCATGGGCCCGCGGGGCGCAAGGCTCCGCCAGATACCCGTAAACAAAAGGGAGCCGGTCGCCACCAGGGCTGCCACGAGGATCGCCCCGGCCGCCGCCATGGCCGCGAACTGGTTCAGCCCGTAGGCCGAGAAGATCCATGAAAAGAC
>CALGEF010000395.1 GCA_937881755.1 uncultured Acidobacteriota bacterium | reverse complement strand
CCTCGGCATGCCTGTAATAGCCCTGGCACATCCAGAGGAATTTTGCAGTGAAGGTCAGCATTTCGCCTGTGTCGAGACGCTCGGCCTTGACCGTCCAGCGCTTCTTCGCGCCCGACCAGCTGGCGGACGTGATCTTGTGGCGATAGCGGATGTGGGGCGCGAGATCGTTCTCCGCGATCACCTCGTCCATGTATTTCAGGATCTCTTCGCGGCTGGCAATCGGCGGGCCGACCCAGGGCTTGTAGCGATAGCCGAAAGTGTAGAGATCGGAGTCCGACCGGATGCCCGGATACCTGTGCATGTGCCAGGTGCCGCCGAAGGTTTCGTAGGCTTCCAGGATGACGAACTTCTTCTTCGGGTTCTGGGTCTTCAGGTGATAGCCCGCGCCCACGCCGGAGATGCCTGCACCGACGACCAGCACATCGAAATGCTCCGGCTTTGCCCTGGTCTTTGAAGCCTGAAGGGTTGCTGAATCTGCCATATCGATTCTCCTTCTCGCCGGGCATGCCCGGGAGCCAAACGTCTGATGCATGCAAGTGCCGCCCGGGAGGAAGGCGCCTCAATAGGTAAACGACCGGACCTGCCGCCAAGGCAAGCAAGCAAAAACAATAAGCGAGGCGGTATGAGTCTTGTACGGGCGTTCGCACGGCTGCGCGGCGTTCGCAGCTGCCTTCCCCGAACCGGGTAACCGCGCGCGCCCGGCAGACCTGATACAGGCAGCCGCGCGCCAGCCCGAGGGCCGAGGCTTCCTCGAAACCCTGACGCAGCGGGTCTGCAAAGGGCGCCAGCGCCCGGCGCAGGCGGGCCGCACACACGCCCTTCATTGCCTTGAACAGGCTGGCCAGCACCCCAGGCGCTCCGGCCTCGCTTTGCCGGCGCCCGCCCACACCGCAGCCATGACGGAAGGCACGCTTGACGGCGCGTTGCGCGTCCATCTGCGAGGGCCGGAACATATGACGCACACAGGCGCGCTCTGCAAACCAGGCCCTGTGGCCCGCCGCATCGAGGCGCTCCATCCGTTCGGTTTCGGAGCCCATGGGATAGGCTTTGCTGCCATCCGGCCCGGCCCTGGGATCGAACCGCACACCGCTTTTGAACCCATGGGCGCAGACCGCCATGTTGGGGCGCCAGGCAAGCTGGCATTTGACCGGGCCTGCGGTCTTTGCCCCGATACGCATCATGCGCCGATGAACTGGCGGCGCGTCCTGTTGATGGCGCCGAAAAAACTGTACCAGCGGGCTTGAGCGTTAATGGCTAAGGGAAACTACCGATTGCCGCCCCGGTTCAGCCCGCAATCTCGCCTTTCACGTCTTTCATCACGCCGGAGAAATCGAGGTCCGCAAAGCCCTTGTCCGACAGGGCCTGGTAGATGCTCGCGGCGTGTTCACCGAGGCGGATCCCGGCGCCGGATGCGCGGGCCGCATCGGCGGCGAGATCAAGGTCCTTCAGCATCATGGCAACGGCAAAGCCGGGCTTGTAGTCCCGGTTGGCGGGAGACGTGGGCACCGGGCCGGGCGCCGGGCAATAGCTGGTCATCGACCAGCACTGGCCGGAGGAGACGGATGAAATCCTGAAGAATGTTTCCGCGTCGAGCCCGAGCTTTTCGGCGAGATTGAACGCCTCGCAGGTGCCGATCATCGAGATGCCGAGCAACATGTTGTTGGCGATCTTCGCCGCCTGGCCGTTTCCGGCGCCGCCGGCGTGGAAGATGTTCTTGCCCATGGCGCTCAGGACCGGTTCAGCTTTCTCGAACGCGCTGGCTGTGCCGCCCACCATGAAGGTCAACGTGCCCGCTTCGGCAGCCGCGACCCCGCCTGAGACCGGCGCGTCGACGAGGATGAGGCCTGAAAGGTCCGCCTGGATGTGCGCTTCGCGCGCATCGGTAACGGCGATGGTGGAGCAATCGATCAGCAGTGTGCCGCGTTTTGCGTGATGCTTCACGCCGTCTGGCCCGAAATAGACGCTGAGCACATGCTTGCCCGCGGGCAGCATGGAGACAACGACGTCGGCGTCCTTCACCGCATCTGCAATGGACGTGGCCGCACGGGCGCCCTTTGCGGCGACGGCGGCGACAGCCTCGGTGTTCAGGTCAAACGCGGCGACGTTGTGGCCGGCTTTTACGAGGTTGGCGCACATGCCGCCGCCCATGTTGCCGAGGCCGATGAAGGCGGTCCTGATCATCTCACTTGTCCTCGAACCTGGCGGGGCGCTTCTCGCTGAAGGCGGCCATGCCTTCTTTCTGGTCGGCCGTGCCGAACAGGCCCTGGAACAGGCGGCGTTCGAACTTCACGCCTTCCGTGGTCGGAAGTTCGAGGGCACGGGCCACCATTTCCTTGGCGGCCATCAG
>CALGEF010000394.1 GCA_937881755.1 uncultured Acidobacteriota bacterium | reverse complement strand
CGGCGCAGCATACGGGTCGGGCGCCAGGATCAGCCGGCTGCGCTCGTCATTGGTCAACGGCGTGGGCCCGTGGTCGTCATAGCAGGCTTCCTCAATGTCGCGCGCATTCCATTCCCAGGCGATGCGCAGCGCGCCGAGGATCAGCGCCCGCGGGTCGTTGTGGCCCATGTGGTGGGCGATGGAATTGCGCCTGCGCAGCGCGTCCAGCACCAGGCCAGACACCCATGCACGGTCCTTCGAGCCGGCGTAGCGGGCGCGCTTGCCCCAGTCGCGCAGGGCGATCTTGAGCGGCTGGTGACGCTCCAGCACGTCGCGCAGGACCTCAATGGCCGCGCTGATCCTGCCGCCTGTGCGCATGATGCGTCCTCTCAACTCAGTGTCCTGCACGCCATACCCGCGCCGGTCCGGCAATGAAACCGTTAGACACCGCAATACTCCGGATCTTACAGTGACGCGGTCCCCGGAGAGGCCTCCACCATGACCGCCTATGTCGTCGCCAGACTGACCATCACCGACCCCGGGACCTATGCCAGTTACAGCAATGGGTTCATGGCTGCGTTTGCGCCGTTCGCAGGCAAGCTGCTGGCCGTCGAAGAGGCGCCTGAAGTCATAGAGGGCGAATGGCGCTGCACGCGCACCGTGCTGCTGGAATTTCCCTCAAAGGCTGCGATGAAGGCGTGGTACACATCGCCCGCCTACCAGGATATCGTGCAGCACCGTTTCGCGGCCTCCACGGCGGATATCGTGCTGCTTGAAGGCTTCGCGCTGCCGGCTGCGTAAGGACACATTCATGGACATCCAGCTTCCCGAAGGCCTGCGCCGGGCCACCGCCCGCGACTGGAAACAGCTCGGCAGCATCACCGGTGAGGCCTTTGCACAGGACCCCGTGAACCTCTGGATTTTCGGCAATACGCAAACCATGCCGCCGGTGTTTGGCGAACTCGCCCGCAGCATCTACCTGCCGCGCGGCCTGTGCCACATCCACGGCGACACCGGCGCCGCTATGTGGGCGCACTCGGCACAAAGCCGCGAGCTGAGCACCCTGCAGACGATGCGTCTGGTCTGGTCACTGATGACGAAAGGCGAAAAGGGCGCCGCGAAGCGCGGGCTCGGCGCCGGCGAAGCGATGGCGCGTGAGCACCCGGCGGCGCCGCATATGTATCTCTTCACCATCGGCACACGAAAGGCGGCGAGGGGGCAGGGCCTCGGGAAGAAGCTGATCCGGCCGGTGCTGGAGGCGGCCGACCGGGCCTGCCTGCCCTGCTACCTCGAAAACTCGAACCCGGCGAACACCGGATTCTATATCAGCCACGGCTTCGAGCGCCTGAAGCTTTTCGAGCCAGGACCCGGCGGGCCGCCGCTGGAGGCGATGTGGCGCGAGCCGCGTCAGCCCCTCGGCAGCGAATAGTTCGGCGACTCGCGGGTCATCATCACGTCGTGGACATGGCTCTCCTGGAGCCCTGCCCCCGTGATCTGCACGAACTGCGCCTTCGCGTGCAGCTCTGCGACCGTCCTGGCGCCGACATAGCCCATGGCGGCGCGCAGGCCGCCGACCATCTGGTGGATGATCGGGCCCAGCGCGCCCTTGTAAGGGACCTGCCCCTCGATGCCTTCCGGCACGAGCTTGTCCGCTGCGGCGTCCTTCTGGAAATAGCGATCCGCCGATCCGCGTGCCATGGCGCCGAGTGAGCCCATGCCGCGATAAGCCTTGTACGAGCGGCCCTGGTAGAGGAACACTTCGCCCGGGCTCTCTTCCGTGCCCGCGAACATCGAGCCCATCATGGCGGTGGACGCCCCGGCGGCGAGCGCCTTGGCGAAGTCGCCCGAGAACTTGATGCCGCCATCGGCGATGATCGGGACACCGGACGCGGCAGCGGCGTTGGCGCAGTCTTCAATCGCGGTGAGCTGCGGCACACCCACACCGGCAACAATACGCGTGGTGCAGATCGAGCCCGGGCCGATTCCAACCTTCACTGCATCAGCGCCGGCATCGATCAGGGCCCTGGTGGCTTGCGCCGTCGCGACATTGCCTGCGATAATCTGCACGGCGTTGGAGATTTTCTTGGCGCGCAGGACAGCGTCCGCGACGGCCTTTGAATGACCGTGCGCTGTATCGATCACAACGACGTCGGCGCCGGCGGCGATCAGCGCCTCGGTGCGCTCGAAGCCTGCGTCGCCCACCGTGGAGGCGGCGGCGACGCGCAGGCGGCCGGCAGGATCCTTCGCGGCGAAGGGGTTCAGCGAGGCCTTGTCCATGTCCTTGACGGTCAGCAGGCCGATGCAGCGCCCGCTCTCGTCAACGATCACAAGGCGTTCGATCCGGTGCTTGTGGAGCAGGCGGCGGGCTTCCTCGATGGGCGTGTCGATCTTTACGGTGACGATATCGCGCGTCATCAGGCTCGCGACTTTCTCGTTCGCGTCCTCGGCAAAGCGCGTGTCCCGGTTGGTGACGATGCCGATGACCTTGCCGTTCTTCTCGACCACCGGAATGCCGGAGAAACGCGTGCGCTGCTTGAGCTCGCGCAACTCGCCCAGCGTGGCGGTCGGTGCGATGGTGACGGGGTTCATCACCACGCCGCTTTCGTATTTCTTGACCATGGCGACTTCGCCGGCCTGCTGTTCGACAGACAGGTTGCGGTGAATGACGCCGATCCCGCCGGCCTGCGCCATCGCAATGGCAAGCCGGGCCTCGGTGACCGTATCCATGGCCGCCGAGAGCAGGGGGATGTTGAGCGCGATGGCCCTGGTCAGAAAGGTCGAAACGTCGACTTCGGCTGGCATGACCTCGCTCGCGCCGGGCTGCAGGAGCACGTCGTCGAAGGTAATTGCTTGTCGGATTATCATGTGGGGAGCTCCCTTTTTGGCCTAGTAAGGGAACCGGAGAGGCTTGTGAAGCCCCTTCCCCGGCCCCCGCTCCACAGGCTTTCTGCGCAGCCGCTTTGACAGTCCGCGGGACGTAACCGATAGACACAGGATCAGTTGCATCTGTAACCATCATGTCCCGGGGAGGAACCTCGATGAACCTGGCAGATTATGGACTGAGCACCGAACGCGGCTTCCTGGCGGGCTTCGAGCCCGCCGCTGTTACCCTGCCCGCCGAACTGCAGCCTGCCCGCGAGATGGCCTTGCGCCTGCCGGAGCTGATCCCGACGGGCCACCTGCGCAGTTTCCTCGAGACGCTTGCGAAGCTGGACCCGGCAGCCTTCTGCGCCAGCGCCAGCGATGCAGAACTGCGCATCGCCATGCTGCATTACAGCTTCCTCGTGCAGGCCTATGTCTGGGGCGAGCCCGGCGCGCCGAAAGCACTCCCTGCCTGCCTGGCGGTTCCGATCTGGCAGATCGGGCAGGCCATCGGCCAGCCGCCCCTCCTGCCCTATTCCAGCTATACGCTCGAGAACTGGAGCCGGTTCGACGCGAAGGGGCCCATCGACCTCTCGAACATTCATACGCTGCAGCACTTCGAAGGCGGCATGGACGAAGCCTGGTTCATCCTCGTGCACGTCGCCATCGAAGCGCGCGCCGGCGAGATGCTGCTCGAGGCAACGAAGCTGGTTGGCGCAGCGAAAGACGAAAACGCTGCGGAGATCGAACGCGCACTCGGCGCGATGAGCGCCGTCTGGGACGATGTCAACGCGATCTTCGACCGGATGCCGGAGCGCTGCGATCCGTATGTGTATTTTCACCGCGTGAGGCCGTGGATCCATGGCTGGAAAGACAATCCGGCACTGGGCGAGGGCCTCGTCTATGAGGGCGTCGCCGCGACGGCGGGCAAACCGCAGGCCTTCCGGGGGCAGACGGGTTCACAATCCTCGATCGTGCCGGCGGTGGACGCGCTGCTCGGCATCAGCCATGCGGGCGACCCGCTCCGCTCGTTCCTGGATGAACTGCACGCCTACAGGCCGCCCCGGCACCGCCGCTACATTGAAGACCTGCGTGCGCAGAGCACGCTGCGCGCCGTCGTTGATAAGCTCGGCATTCCAGTGATCCGTGAACTGTACAACGACAATATCCGCAAGCTTGCGCGCTTCCGCACGCGCCACCTCGAATACGCGGCGACCTACATCAACCGGCAGGCCTCAACCACCGCCGGCAACGATCCTGATGTCGGCACGGGCGGCACGCCGTTCATGCGCTACCTGAAGAAACACCGCGACGAAGCCGAAGCGCATCTGCTGACCTGAGCGCAGTTCAGTCGACGCAGAGCGTGTAGCCCATCCTGCCGTCTTCGATCATTGCGTAGCAGCCGAAGGGCACATCGACAGCCTGGCATGTGCCGGTTGCCGGCTCACCCGGCCCGGCTGCCTGATTGCCGCGATCAGCGCGGCAGGTGCCTTCGCAGTCTGCATCTCCGCGGCAAGCTTTTCCCGCATCCGGGTAGGCCTGGACGCAGTGTTCCCGGGCGAGCAGGCCCTGACGGCTGATCTCGCCGCCCACAGCTGCGCAGGCTGCGCGCTCGGCCGGTGTCGCGGCCTCGTCCGCGACTTCCACGCGCTGATAGGCCGGGCCGGGGACGGAGGCTTCCGGCTCAGGCGCAGCGGGCGGATAAAACGAGGCGCACCCCGCAAGGGCGAACGCAGCAGCGACCGGCAACAGGAATTTCATCTCGGTCTGGCCCCCTACATCCGTCCATAAACTGTCCACCCGGCATGCGGACTAGTCCGCGCAGAGCGACCGCGCGATCCTGCCGTTCTCGACTGTCGTATGGCAGCCAAAGCCTGCGTCATTGTGCTGGCAGGTGCCCATCGCAGCGGCGCCCGGCGCAAGCCCGGTCCCGCCTTCGTAATGGCACTTACCGACGCAGCCAGTGTCCCCCGAACAGGCCTTGCCGGCGTCCGCGAAGGGCTGGACGCAGGTTTCCCATTGCAGCCGGCCGCCGGGGCGGATTGCGCCGCCGGCAGCCTCGCAGGCTGCGCGTTCAGCAGGTGTCGCCCCGGAGGCGGCAAAGACAATCCGCTCATAAGCAGGGGGCGGGGCCTCCGGCGCCGCCGTCGCCGCCTCCCCCGCCGGGTGAAACAGCGAGCAGGCGGGCAGGGCCAGGACAGCCAGGCAGAACAGGGCGCTCTTCACCCGGGAAACCTTGCAAAGGCCGGAACTCCTTCCGGCATGAGGTGGAAGGGGTGCGCGTCGGCCGTCTGGAAAATCACCTGCGGTCCGCCGTACAGTCCGGGTTCGTCCAGCGAGCCGACTTTCAGGATCACAGCAACCGGAAGGGCGGGCGATTTCGTCAGGATCGGTGTGCCGCAGTCGGCGCAGAACTGGCGCGTGGCGGCGCCTTTCAGGTCAGGCCTGGTGTAGGATTTCGGCTCACCCCTGGTGAAGCGAAATCCGGCGACCGGCATCGCCATGAAATCATTGCCTTCGCCGCCGGTGAAATACTGGCACTCGCGGCAATGGCACCGCGCCTTCATGACCGGTTCGCCGTCGGCCTCATAACGCACCGCGCCGCAATAGCAGCCACCTGTAAACTTCACGAGATATCTCCCTTCGCTGGTCTGCCGCCCCTGAACCCTTTGGCGACAACGTAGATTTCGGGGCTGCCCGAACGGCTTGCCGGCGGCTTTATGTGCTTCACTGCCTTGAAGTGAGCCTTGAGCGTCACAAGCAGCTCCTGCGTCGTGCCGCCCTGAAAAACCTTCGAACAGAATGAGCCGCCAGGCGCGAGATGCGCGATGGCAAAATCGACGGCCAGTTCGACCAGCGTGACGGTGCGCAGGTGGTCGGTCTGTTTGTGGCCGGTCGTGTTTGCCGCCATGTCGGACAGGACAAGATCCGGCGGACCCGAGAGCGCAGCCAGGACCTTGTCGACATCCGCCGGCTCGTTCACATCGCCTTCGATGATCGTCGCCCCATCAATCGTCTGAACGGGCAGAAGATCGATGCCGACCACTTCGGCGGCGCCTTTCAGCAGGGCGACCTGAATCCACCCGCCGGGCGCACAGCCAAGGTCAATGACCCGCTGGCCGCGTTTCAGGATGTGAGCTTCCTCATCGATCTCGAGCAGCTTGTACGCCGCACGCGAACGATAGCCGGCGTCCATGGCCTTGCGGACGTAGGGGTCCTGCAACTGCCGCTCGATCCACTTCTTCGAGCTTTCAGACCTGGCGTTGCGGGCAATGACCTTGCGCTCGGTAACGCTGCGCCCTGACCCGGTCTTTTCGGTCGCCGGCTTTTTCCAGCGCCGCTTCTCTTCATCCGACATTGCCGTCTCCAACAGGGGCTGGCCGGGCGCCTGGCCGTTTCGGGCGGCGGCGCTTTTGTGGCCGCTGACCGTGCATCATCGATAATAGGATGCCTTCACGCAGTCCGCGATCCGCGACGCGCAGTCTGTGCGCATCGAACACTTCCCAGACCGCCTCCATGATGGCGCAACCCGCCAGCATCAGGGGCGCACGTTCTTCGCCAATTGTCGGAAGCCTGGCGCGCCCTGCGACGCCGAGATGGCGCAACTGATCCATCGTGGCGCGGCCCTCTTCGCGCGACATCCAGCTGCCGTCGACCTTGTCCCGGCGGTACCGGTCGAGCTTCAGGTGAACGCCGGCCAGGCAGGTCACCGTGCCGGACGTGCCGATCAGGTAGCCGTCATCTTCAGCGAGCCTGCGGGCAACATGCCCGGCAGCTGGCCAGCTCTTTACGGCCGCCCGCGCCCGGTCCAGCATCAGCGGCCAGGCGGCCGCCTCGTCGCTCAGGTCGACGGATTCAGACAGGGTGACGACCCCCACCTTGAGGCTCGTCCAGTCGAGAATCGGCGCATCCCTGAGGATACCGGCGAGGCCGCCAGCCCGGATGGCGCCGGCATTCACATGGGAGAGTTCGGTTGAGCCGCCGCCGACATCGACGACCAGCACGGATCTGACCTCCGGGACGATCAGGTCATAGCAGCCGATGGTCGCGAGCCGGGCCTCTTCCCTGGCGCCGATGACCTTGAATGTGAGCCCGGTCTCGTCCTGCACCCGCCGGATGAACTCCGCGCCATTGGCCGCCTTGCGGCAGGCCTCGGTGGCAATGCAGCGAACACGGCCCACGCCGTGCTGCCTGAGCTTGTTCCGGATGGCATGTAACGCGCTCATGGCTCGCTCCACGGCAGCGTCAGACAAGCGGCCGGAAGCATGCAGGCCTTCGCCCAGGCGCGCGATCTGGGAGTACGAATCAACCACACGGAACGACTGGCCGCGGGGCTCCGCAACCAGCAGCCGGCAGTTATTGGTGCCAAGGTCCACCGCAGCGTAAAGCGGCTTTCCCCGTTGGGAACCGGGCGGGCTGCGCCTGCGACCGCCGGTTCCGTCTTTTTTGTCAGCCATTGTGTGGCCCGAAACCCAAACCTGGGGCATGCTGTATCACAGGAGCTGAAAATGACCAGTAGACGTAGACCTGCAGGGTGGTTGCGTACCTGGTTCGGGGCGCGCAGGGCGCCCGGGCGCGAGCCTTTGGTGCTGACCGACAAGGTCGACGAGCGGTATCATTACGGCTCGATTTCCAGGCACATCGCCAAATTCCAGATCGGGCAGGTCGTCCGGCACCGGGTTTTTGCGTTCCGGGGCGTTATTTTTGACGTTGATCCTCAGTTCGCCAACACCGATGAATGGTACGACTCCATCCCCGAGGAAGTCCGGCCCAGCAAGGACCAGCCGTTTTACCACCTGTTCGCCGAGAACGAGCGCACGCATTACATCGCCTACGTGTCGGAACAGAACCTGGTGCCCGATGGGTCAGACATGCCGCTCAGCCATCCGGACATTCCGGAATGGTTCGACCTGACCGGCCGGGGCACCTACGAACTTAAGAAGCATTCGACGAACTGAAGAGCGGGGCAGGGCCCCTGCCCTAGTTCATGTCCTGGGGCGGCATCTCGTCACCTGACAGGATCGCCGCCACTTCGTCCCAGTGCGCCAAAGCTTCAATATCGCCGAGCGCCGCTACTTCGGCGGCCCGCAGAGTGGCAATCACGACCGCATCCTCGCCGTACTGGCGCAGCAGGTCGGCTGCAATCTGCGCCGCCTGGCTCATGCGCCGCCCCTTGAGCGGGCTATGATCGAGGTGGTGGATTGGCCCGCCACCAGGGGCACCACGAACACCTCGCCCCCGCGCGCTTCAACCAGATCGGCGCCAACGATCGTGTCGCGCGTGTAGTCGCCGCCTTTGACCAGCACGTCGGGCTTCAGGGCGGTGATGAGGTTCAGGGGCGTGTCTTCCCCGAAGATCACCACCCCATCGACGGCGGCGAGACCGCACAGGAC
>CALGEF010000393.1 GCA_937881755.1 uncultured Acidobacteriota bacterium | reverse complement strand
CCAGGTGTTTGTTTTCCATCGGATATAACGCGCTACCATCCGCGCATCGACCGAGGTCGCCGAGGAGCGGCGCCATGACGAAACTGACTGGCAAATGCCTTTGCCGCAATATCCCATTCAGCGTAAGCGCCCGGTGTTCCCGCCCTTGCGGGCGACGATTTGATCGTGATGCTTGGTCGGGATAGCGGGCGGAGGTGTCCACTATCGTTGGTGGACACTATCAGGGCTTATCGATGGGGCAGAAGCGTCGCAGTCGTCGGTTTTGGGACGACGATGAGAAGCGGCGGATCGTGGCGCAGACGCGGGTTCCGGGGGTATCGGTTTCCCAGGTGGCGCGCCGGTACGACGTCAATGCCAACATGGTTTTCAAATGGCTGCGCGATCCGCGGTTCAATGCCCTGGAAGGCGCCGCGGCATCGTTTCTGCCGGTTGAGGTAATTTCCGGCCCGGTTCCGCCGGTCATGGATGTGGCAGAGCCGGGCGGGAGGATCGAGATCACGCTTGCCGGAGGTCATCGGCTCAACGTCAGCGGTCCCTACGATCCCGAAGCGCTTGCGCGTTTGATCCGGAGCTTGTCCGAGTGATCCCGGTTCCCACGAACACGATGGTCTGGCTGGCAGCCGGGGTGACGGACATGCGGAAGGGCTTCGTCGGCCTGTCAGCGCAAGCAGAGAAGGTGCTGAAGCAGAATCCGTATTGCGGTCACCTCTTTGTCTTCCGGGGTCGTCGTGGCGATCTGATAAAAGTGATCTGGTTCGATGGCCAGGGGTCATGCCTATTCAGCAAGCGGCTTGAGAAGGGCAAGTTCGTGTGGCCATCGGCGAAGGACGGCAAACTGTCCTTGACCCCGGCTCAGTTGTCGATGCTGCTGGAAGGGATCGATTGGCGGATGCCGCTACGGACGTGGCGGCCTCTGACGACGGGGTGATAAATACGTGGTTGTGCAATGGCTTGATGCTGTTTCGGGATTCCGATACCTGCTGGCATCTGGTATGGTATCGCCATGCTCGACGACGCCGACAAGCTGCCCGACGATCCTTCCGTCCTGAAGGGTCTCGTATCGTTGCTGGCGTCGGAAGTGAAGTCACAGGCGGTGTTGATCGAGAAGCTCAAGCACCAGTTGGCCGGGATGCGCCAGCATCGGTTTGGATCGCGCTCGGAGGTCCTGGATCAACTGGCGTTGACGCTGGAAGACGAAGAGATTGCCGCAGCCGCGCAAGAACCCGCGCCAGACGACGCCAATACCGATCAAGCCGCAACGCCGCCAAAGGGCAAACCCAAGCGTAAACCGCTGCCCGGTCATCTCCCGCGCAACGAGACAACGTTGTCGCCAGGCGACGCCTGTGGGGAATGCGGCGGTGCGCTAAAAACGCTCGGCGACGATGTTACCGAGGAACTGGAATATGTCCCGGGACGTTTTGTCGTGAACCGGATCGTGCGCCCGCGCATGGCCTGTACCTGCTGTGAGCGTTTCCATCAGGCAGCGCTGCCGTCGCGGCCGATTGAGCGCGGGCGGCCCGGCCCCGGGCTTCTGGCCCATATACTGGTCAACAAATATGCCGATCATTCGCCTTTGTACCGGCAAAGTCAGATATTCCAGCGCGAGGGAATCGATCTGGATCGCTCCACCCTGGCCGATTGGGTTGGCAAATCGGCGGCGCTGCTCGAACCTTTGGCGGATGCCGTCGCGCGCCATGTCCTGAAGGGACAGGCTCTCTTCGCCGATGATACGCCGGTGAATTTATTGGCCCCGGGTTCCGGCAAAACCAGGACCGCCCGGCTTTGGGCCTATGTCCGCGATGAACGGCCCTGGGCCGGTGAGGCGCATCCTGCCGCATGGTATCAGTTCTCGTCCGACAGGAAGGGCGCTCGCCCCAACACGCATCTGACCAACTATACAGGCTGGATGCATGCCGATGGTTATGCCGGGTTCAATGAACTGTACCGGCGGGGCGACGTTCAGGAAGTCGCCTGCATGGCCCATATCCGGCGTAAGTTCGTCGATATCCACAAAGCCCAGGGATCGGCGATTGCTAAGGAAGCCATAAAACGGATCTCACAACTCTATGGCGTCGAGAAGAAGGTCCGGGGCCAGCCGCCCGATGAGCGCGTGAAGGCAAGGCAGCGTGAATCAAAACCAGTCTTCGACGATCTGCAAACATGGCTGCACGCCCAGCTGACCAGGTTATCCGGCAAATCACCTCTTGCCGGAGCGATCCGCTACGCCTTGACGCGCATGAAAAAGCTGCGGCCCTGGCTCGATCACGGCTTTCTGGAGTTGGATAATAACACCGCCGAAAGATCCATGCGTTGCGTCGCCCTGGGCAGAAAAAACTACCTTTTTATGGGCTCCGAAGGCGGCGGCAAATCAGCCGCCATCGCCTATACCCTGATCGAGACCGCCAAACTCAATGGCGTCGATCCGCAAGCCTGGCTCACTGACACGCTCGCCCGCATCGCCGATCACAAGATCACCCGTATCGACGAGCTGCTACCATGGCGTTACGCTGAGACCTCAGCGTAACCGGCACCAGCCATATCTGGTAGAGCGGTCACACCGGACGGATACCCGCGCAGCGGCGCGAAGCGTCCTTGAGGGCCGATCCCCGCATGGCCATGCTGGGTGCAGGTGGGGCTCTGGAGGCGAGTGCGGGG
>CALGEF010000392.1 GCA_937881755.1 uncultured Acidobacteriota bacterium | reverse complement strand
GTTATTCCTTCTTCAAGTCGAGCTTCAACCGCGTGACACAGTCCAGACGCCAGCCGGGCTCAAGCTTCAAGCCGTTCGTCTACGCGGCCGCGCTTGAGAAGGGCTACACCCCGGCGAGCCAGATGCTGGACGCACCGTTTGTCTCGTATGACGTCTCGACCGAGAAATACTGGGCGCCGAAGAATTACACAGCCGGCCAGTCCTACGGGATGGTGACGCTGCGTGTGGCGCTCGAGAAGTCGCTGAACCAGGTGACCGCCCGGGTGGCTCAGGATATCGGAATGGTGTCGGTATCGGACCTGGCCGAGCGCGTTGGCATCTATGAAAAACTGCCGCCCTATGCAGCCATGTCGCTTGGCTCCGGCGACACGGAACTGATCAATCTCGTCCGCGGCTACGCCGCCTTCGTGAACGGTGGCCGGAAGGTAACCCCTACCCTGCTCGACCGGGTGCAGGACCGATATGGCCGCACACTTTACCGCAATGACCAGCGCGCCTGCGACGGGTGCCAGGCGCCAGACTGGAACGGCGAAGAACCGCCTGTCCTTGGGGATACAAGGGATCAGGTGCTTGATCCGATCGTGGCCTACCAGGTGACCCACATGATGGAGGGTGTTGTCGAACGCGGAACCGGCCGCCGCGCCCTCCGGATCGGAAAGCCGGTCGCCGGCAAGACGGGTACGACGGACGATTACCGCGACGCCATCTTCGTCGGCTTCTCACCGGACCTGGTGGTCGGCGTCCGCATCGGTTTCGATGACAACCGCTCTCTCGGTGAAGGGGAAGCAGGCGGCTCGGTCGCCGTGCCGATCTTCACGGAGTTCATGGAAGCTGCGCTGGAGAAAGACCCGGCGACCCCGTTCCGGATCCCGCCCGGCGTGCGTCTTGTGAAAGTCGATGCCCGCACCGGTGCGCCCTCTCCCGGCGGCGGCCCCGGCGTGATCGACGAGGCATTCCGTCCCGGCACCGAGCCCGGCATGAACGTGTTCACCGGCCAGGAAGACTGCCTGTCAATCTCCGGCTCCTGCGGCGATGGTACCCAGACGGCGGGTACGATGCCGGATGGCACCGACCCGGCCGACACCGCAGACGAGACACTCGACGGCATATTCTGACGCAGCCCTCGCCGCCACAGCGCGCTTTGACCGTGCCTTCGGGCAGGTCTATAGCCCGCCTCAGACACATTGCCGTTCACCTGAAGGAGGCGCTCCCATGTCCGCCGAAATCCGATCCCTGATTGACCAGATCCGACAGTCCGCCGCCTTGCTACGGAGGCGTCTTTGACTGGGATACAGCCACGAAGCGCCTCGACGAACTGACCGCTCTCTCGGAGCGCCCGGACTTCTGGAATGACCCGGCGCAAGCCCAGAAACTGATGCGCGAACGCCAGAAACTGGCCGACGCGGTCGCCATGATCCAGTCGCTGGAAAAGGAAATCGCCGACGCACCGGAATTCATGGAACTCGCGGAAGGCGATGGCGGACTGCTTGCAGACCTGCAATCGTCCCTCGCCCGCTCGGCGGGCCAGGCGCAGAAAGCCGAACTCGCCGCCCTGCTCTCCGGCGAAGCGGACGGCAATGACTGCTATGTCCAGATCAATGCCGGCGAAGGCGGAACGGAAAGCCAGGACTGGGCTTCGATCCTGCGCCGCATGTACGTGCGCTGGGCCGAGAAGCACGGCTACACGGTCGAGGAACTCGACGAGCGCGAAGGCGAGGAAGCCGGCATCAAGTCTGCGACCGTCCAGATTAAGGGCGAGAACGCCTATGGCTGGCTGAAGTCCGAGACGGGCGTACACCGCCTCGTGCGGATTTCGCCCTATGATTCCTCAGCGCGCCGACACACGTCGTTCTCGTCCGTCAGCGTCACGCCTGTCATCGACGACAAGATCGAGATCGAGATCAATCCGTCGGACGTGCGAACCGACACTTACCGGGCCTCAGGCGCGGGGGGCCAGCATATCAACAAGACCGACTCTGCCGTCCGCCTCACACACATCCCCACAAACACGGTTGTCTCCTGCCAGATGGGGCGCTCCCAGCACCAGAACCGGGACGAAGCCTGGAAAATGCTGCGCTCCAAACTTTACGAAATCGAATTGCAGAAGCGCAAATCGGTCTCGGATGCTCAGTATGCGGACAAGAGCGCCATCGGTTTCGGGCACCAGATCCGCTCCTATGTGCTGCAGCCCTACCAGATGGTGAAGGACCTGCGCACGGATGTTGAAACATCCGACACCGGCGGCGTACTTGACGGCGATCTCGACCGGTTCCTGTCGGCCTCGCTCGCCGCGTCGGTCGCGCGTGAAGAAACAACTTGACCGGGGCGCCCCCTCCTTCAGCGGCGCGCTCCCGCGGGCGCCTCATAAGCTGGAATGACGAACGCGGTTTCGGCTTCATCGCAGCCGACGGCGGCGGACAGGATGTATTCGTACATGCCAGCGCGTTTACAAAGGAAGGCCGCCATATCGAAGTCGGCGGCAATTATGAATTCGATCTCGATACCGGCCAGGACGGGCGTCCGAAAGCCAGGCGGGTGACTTATGTTGCCGGTCTGAAGGCCGGCCCCAGCCTCCTGTCGCAACTCCTGCAGCGCGGACCGCGCTTCCTGGTCATCCCGGCTTTCCTGTTTATCGTCATCGCCGTCTCGACCCAGCAGCCCGTCTCGCCCAACTGGCTTGTCATTTACGCCGTCGCCAGCATTGCCTGTTTTTCCGGATACGGGCTCGACAAGTCCGCGGCGAGCCAGAAACAATGGCGCGTCTCTGAAACAATCCTGCTGCTCGTCG
>CALGEF010000391.1 GCA_937881755.1 uncultured Acidobacteriota bacterium | reverse complement strand
GCCGCGATCGTGGCGCAGCAGTTCGAGGTCGCCAGACAGATCCTGTCGCACGGCCTGATGCCGATCATCGAGCCGGAAGTGACGATCACCATCGCCGACAAGGCCGAGGCTGAGGACATCCTGCGCGCCGAGATTCTCAAGCACCTCGACGCCCTGCCCGCCAGCCAGCAGGTGATGCTGAAACTGACGCTTCCGGAGAAGGCGAACTTCTACAAGCCGCTGGTCGACCATCCGCGCGTGATGCGCGTGGTTGCCCTTTCGGGCGGCTATAGCCGCGAAGAAGCCTGCCGCAGGCTGGGCGAGAATACCGGCATCATCGCGAGCTTCTCGCGCGCGCTGACCGAGGGCCTGTCGGCCAAGCAGAGTGACGCCGATTTCGACAATGCGCTCGGCCACACGGTCGATGCCGTGTGCGAAGCTTCCCGCGCCGGTTAATCGTCGCGCTCCCTTGCGGGCGCGCTCTAAAATCCCATCTGAAGGAGGCGCAGCGACAGGCTGCACCCCTATTGTTTTGGAGTGACTGGCGATGAAATGTCCTGCCGATGGTGAGACTCTGGTCATGGCGGACCGTTCCGGCGTCGAGATCGACTATTGCCCGAAGTGCCGCGGCGTCTGGCTGGACCGGGGCGAGCTCGACAAGATCATCGACCGGTCGGCCACCGTGCTGCCTGCCCCCGCCCCGCAGCCCGAGGCGCGCCCGCCCGAACATTTCCGCGACGAAGCCCGGTTCCAGGACCGGCACGACGACGATGACGACTGGAAGTACAAGAAGGGCAAGCGCCGGGGCCGCGATAGTTTCCTGAGCGATATCTTCGATTTCTGAGACTTGCGCTGAACCTGCGCCCGCGGAGGTGACCCCAGATGCTCGAAATGCGACCCGGCTGCGAACGCTGTGACCGCGACCTGCCGGCCGATGAGCCTGGCGCGTTCATCTGCTCGTTCGAGTGCACCTTTTGCGATGAGTGCATGGACGGCCCGCTCGACGGCGCCTGTCCGAACTGCAAGGGCGAGCTCGAGCCGCGACCGATGCGGCGCGGCGCAGCTCTGGCCAAAAGCCCCGCCAGCACCACGCGGGTGTTCAGACCAGCGGGCTAGCGGCCTTCACAGGGGGCGGCGCGAAGGGCGACTCCACGAAGCGGAGCGCGAGCCTGCGGGCGATCGGGGCGACGATCAGGATGGCCGGATAGGCCAGCATGAAGGCGAGGCCCCAGGAGTGCATCCAGCGGCTGAGATAGTCCGGCGGAAAGCCGATATTCGGCGCGGTAATCGCCCCCGACATCAGGAAGCTCATGAACGTGGCCATGAACAGGCCGAAGACCGGCTGGAACACGCGGACAGGAAGTTTCTTGGGCATGATGCAAAACCGATCATCTCTATAGTTCCATTATAGAACTAACTTCAGGAAATTCCAATGGGCGCCGGGCGTTGACTTCCGCCGCCCTCCGCCGCACAGGCAGCGCCCATGAGCACAGCCCTTCCGCCCCGCCCGCGCACCCGCCTTTACCTGATCACCCCGCCGCAGATTAGGGATGTGGCCGGTTTCGCCCGAACGCTGGAGGCATCCCTCGGCGCCGGAGACGTGGCCTCCCTGCAGCTGCGCCTCAAGGGCGCGGACGGCATGATAGATATGCCGGCCACGCGGGAAGTGTCCCGGGCCGTGACCGCAACGGCGCAGGAAGCGGGCGTCGCCGTGCTGATCAATGACTCGGCCGAGCTGGCAAAAGAGCTCGGCGCGGACGGGGTGCATGTCGGCTGGGACGACGGGCCGGTGCAGGCAGCGCGCAAGCTGCTCGGGCCGGATGCCATCGTCGGCGCGACCGCCAGGAACAGCTACCACAAGGCGATGCAGGCGGGCGAAGACGGGGCGGACTATGTCGCCTTCGGGGCCTTCTATCCCACGGCGACCAAGGACGCCGCGGTGCCGGCGGAGCTGGATCTGCTGCAGGTCTGGCAGGCGGCCATGTTGATCCCCTGCGTTGCGATTGGCGGCATCACGGTGGGCAATGCCGAGCCGCTGGTAAACGCCGGGGCCGACTTCATTGCGGTTTCCTCCGGCGTGTGGGGCCACCCGGACGGCCCGGTAGCCGCCGTCAAAGCCTTCAACGACCTGCTGGACAGGCTCGAGCCGCGTTAACGCTCCGCGCCTTGACCCTTACGGCGCAAGGGATTACGCCCCCGCTCCCGCCCTCAAAAGCGCCCAAGAGCTATTTCTCATGTCGAAACCCTCCCCCGTTGGCGCCGTCATGATCGCCGCTGCGCGCGCCGCTGGGCGCAGCCTTGCGCGCGACTTTGGCGAAGTTGAAAACCTGCAGGTCTCCCGCAAGGGGCCGGCCGACTTCGTCTCGAACGCCGATCACCGCGCTGAAGACGTGATCTATGGCCACCTGATGAAGGCCCGGCCCGGTTATGGCTTCGTGATGGAAGAGCGCGGCATTGTGGAAGGGAGCGACAAGTCCAACCGCTTCATCGTCGATCCGCTCGACGGGACGCTGAACTTCCTGCACGGCCAGCCGCATTACTCGGTCTCGATAGCGCTCGAGCGTGACGGCCAGCTGCTGACCGGCGTGGTATTCGATGTCGCCAAAAACGAGATTTTCTGGGCCGAAACGGGCCGGGGGGCCTGGCTGGAACAGCGCAAGCTAAGGGTCGCCACGCGCAAGAAACTGCCGGACTCGGTGATTGCCACCGGCACGCCCTGGCATGGCAAATCCGAAGACGCACACGCCCTTTTCGCCCGCGAGATGCTGGCAATGACGCCTGCCTGCGCGGGTATCCGCCGTTACGGCTCGGCAGCGCTGGATCTCGCCTGGGTCGCGGCCGGACGGTTTGACGGCTTCTGGGAACGTAACCTGAAATCCTGGGACATCGCGGCCGGCATCGTACTGGTGCGCGAAGCGGGCGGGCATGTTGCCGAGATCGATGGCGGCGACGTGATGAAAACCGGCTCGATCCTCGCCGGCAACGAAGACATCGTGCCCCAGGTGCAGGAACAATTGCGCCTCGCGAGCGCGTTCGCACGCCAGGCCAAAATAACCTGACGCCCCCGTCAGGATTTTTTGCCAAGCGCAGAAAATCGCGGTATGAACCGCGCCATGACAAAACCTGACACAGACG
Organism: uncultured Acidobacteriota bacterium; assembly: GCA_937881755.1. GTDB lineage: Bacteria > Pseudomonadota > Alphaproteobacteria > Caulobacterales > Hyphomonadaceae > Hyphomonas. The sequence continues at coordinate 948 of CALGEF010000391.1, read as the reverse complement.
TTCTCATCATCGGCGCCGGCCTTTCAGGCATCGGCGCCGCCGTGCATCTCCAGAAACTGAGCCCGAAGAAGCGCTACAGGATCTACGAGGCGCGCAGCGCCATCGGCGGAACCTGGGACCTTTTTCGCTACCCTGGCATCCGCTCAGACTCGGACATGCATACGCTGGGTTTTGACTTCAAACCGTGGACCGAGGCCAAAGCCATCGCGGACGGCCCCTCGATCCGGAAATATGTGAACGATACCGCCGACGAGTACGGCGTACGCCAGCACATCCAGTTCGACACCAGGATCATCGCCGCCAACTGGTCGAATGCCGACCAGGTCTGGAGCGTGACCAGCGAGAACGTGAAGACCGGCGCGCAGAGCGTGACCACCGCCCGCTTCCTGTTCATGTGCGGCGGCTATTACCGTTATGATCAGGGCTACAAGCCGGAGTTTCCGGGCGAGGCGGCCTTCAAGGGGCAGGTCCTGCACCCGCAGCACTGGCCGGAGGCGCTGGACTATAGCGGCAAGAAGGTTGTCGTGATCGGCTCGGGCGCAACCGCCATGACGCTGGTGCCGGCGATGACCGACAAGGCCGCGCATGTCACCATGCTGCAGCGCTCGCCGACCTATGTTGTCTCGCGCCCGTCCGTGGACGGCGCGGCGAACTTCCTGCGCAGGATCCTGCCCGGCCAATGGGCCTACAATATCATCCGTTGGCGCAACGTCATGTTCCAGCAATTCTTCTTCGGCCAGACCCGCAAGAACCCCGAGAAGGCGCGCGAGCGGCTGCTCGGCATGGTGCGCGACGAGCTGGGCCCGGACTATGACATCGCGAAACACTTCACGCCGGCCTATAATCCCTGGGAGCAGCGCCTCTGCCTTGTTCCGGATGCGGACCTTTTCACGGCCCTGAAATCCGGCAAGGCGAGTGTCGAGACCGACAATATCGAACGCTTCACCG
>CALGEF010000390.1 GCA_937881755.1 uncultured Acidobacteriota bacterium | reverse complement strand
CAAGCGCCGCTCGCCTCACAGGCGAGCAGATTCCCGGCGATTCTCAATGATTAACGCAAGGTTAAAGCCCGAAGCGGAATCACAGGGCGGAACAGGCCGTGACCACGCGGGAGTCGAATTCTCCCAGCTGTGGAATGCGTGTGAGTCCCTGTGGGCTGCGGCTCATTCCACAGGCGAGTCACAACCCTTGTGCAAATAAAGAAGCCCCGGCAAGACAGGCGCATGACACGCCCTACCCGGCCCGCCATCTACTTCAATGTGCACCTCGTCTCGGACTCCACCGGCGAGACGCTGAACGCCGTGCAGCGCGCCGCCTGCGCGCAGTTCGAAAACGTCCAGCCGCTGGAGCACAACTATTACCTTGTGCGCTCCGAACGCCAGCTTGAGCGCGTCACCCGCGAGATTGAGGCGGCGCCTGGCGTCGTCTGGTACACTATCTCCGATTCCGGCCTGCGCGCCCGCCTCGAATCCTTCTGCCGTGAGCGGAGCATTCCCACCCTGCCGGTGCTTGATCCTTCGATCGCCATGCTGAGCCGCCATCTCGGCGTCGCCGCCAACAACCGCGTTGCGGGCCAGCACGCAATGGACGAAGACTATTTTGAGCGGATGGAAGCGATCAACTTCACACTGGCACATGATGACGGCCAGAACATAGAAAGCCTGATAGGCGCCGATGTCATCCTGCTGGGGGTCAGCCGCACGTCGAAGACGCCGACCTGCGTCTATCTCGCCAACCGCAAGGTCCGCGCTGGCAACATCCCGCTGGTCCCCGGTGCCCCGCTGCCGGACTTCCTGGAGAAGATGGGTGACAAGGGGCCGCTGGTCGTGGGCTTGAAAATTTCCGCGGAGCGCCTTGTCCAGATCCGGCGCCAGCGCCTGATCTCGCTTAACCAGGATGACGCCGGCGACTATGCGGATGAGGAAGCCGTGCGCGAAGAAATAACGCAGGCGAACCGCCTGTTCCAGCGCAACCAGTGGAAGACCATCGATGTCTCGCGCCGCTCGGTCGAAGAAACAGCCGCTGCTATCCTCAACCTTTTGCACGAACGCCGGGGCTATCCGTGAGCCTGGATGTGACTCTCGCTTCCGGCAGCGCCAGCCGCCGCGCCTTGTTGACGGGTGCTGGCGTGATGGCGCAGGCCGTTGCACCAAACGTCGATGAGGATTCCTATCGCACCGCGATGCGCGCCGACGGGGTGTCCGTGCGCGACCAGGCCATGCAGCTCGCCGAGATGAAGGCTGTCCGCGTGTCGCAGTCGCGGCCAGGACTCGTCATCGGCGGCGACCAGATGCTCGCGCTTGGCGAGGAGGCGCTCGACAAGCCGCGGGATCTGGCGGAGGCGAAAAGCCATCTCCTGCGTCTCTCCGGAAAATCCCATACGCTGGAGACCGCCATCGTGGTTTGCGAAGAGGGCCGCCCTGTTTGGCGCCACCTCGCGCGCCCGAAGCTTACGATGCGCCCGCTCTCGCCCGAGTTCATCGACGATTATGTGGAGCGTTGCGGCAGCGCGCTGCTCACCACTGTCGGCGCCTACCAGCTCGAAGGCTACGGCGCCCAGCTTTTCTCCCGCATCGAGGGCGACTATTTTTCGATCCTCGGCCTGCCGCTGCTGCCACTGCTCGACTATCTGCGTATCCGGAAGGTCATGCCGCAATGACCAGGCTGCTCGGCGTCATCGGCGATCCGGTCGCTCACTCGCTCTCACCCTATATCCACAACCACTGGCTGCGCGAGAACGGCATCGACGCCGTCTACGCCGCACTGGAAGTCAAGCCGGACGAACTCGCCGCCTCGCTGGACTCGCTGCGCGCGCACGAAGCGATCGGGCTTAACGTCACGCTGCCCCACAAGGAGAGCGTGCTGCGTCTCGCCCCAACCGCCAGTGACACGGCCCGCCGCCTGCGCGCCGCCAATACACTGGTCCGCACACCGAAAGGCCAGTGGCACGCCGAAAACACCGACGCGCCCGGTTTCGCCCTGACGCTCGACTATGGCGACATCCACGTTGATGGACGCGAAGTCTTCCTGCTCGGGGCAGGGGGCTCGGCCCGCGCCGTCGCAGACGTGCTCGCGCGCCGCGGCGCGCGCCTGACCCTCTGTAACCGGACGATCGCCCGCGCTGAAACCCTGGCGCTGGACCTGGCCCCCGCCGCCCGTATCCTGACGCTCGAGGAAGGTCTCGCCCAGCTCGCGCGCGCCAGCGTCGTCATCAACACGTTGAGCCTCGGCCATGCCGGCGAGGCGATCAGGCTCCCGGAATCGGCCGGCGGCATCTTCTATGACATCAGCTATGGCAAGGGCGCCGTCGCCGCGCTTGCCGAGGCACGCCGCAAGGGCTGGCGCGCGCTTGACGGGCTTGGCATGCTGGTCGCGCAGGCCTCGCTCAGTTTCGAACTCTGGTTCGGCGCCGCGCCGGATCTCGCTGCTGCGCACGCCCGTGCCCGCTCGCTTCTGGAGGCTGTCCAATGATCATCCTCGGACTGACGGGGTCTATCGGCATGGGCAAGTCCGCCACCGCGACCCTCTTCCGCGAGGAGGGCGCGCCTGTCTATGACGCCGACGCAGCCGTTCACGCGCTCTATGCCGAAGGCGGCGCCGCCGTTGCTCCCATCGAGGCGGCCTTTCCCGGGGTCACCGAAGGCGGCGCAGTTGACCGCATGCGCCTGCGCACCCGGGTGCTCGACAATCCGGAGGCGATGAAACAGCTCGAAGGCATCGTCCACCCGCTCGCCGGCGCCGCGCAGCTCGATTTCCGCCGCAGCGCGCAGGCCGGCGGCGCGCCGTTCGCCGTCATCGACATTCCGCTCCTGTTCGAGACCGGCGGCAACCGGCACTGCGACTTCACCCTCGTCGTCACCGCTCCGGCGGAGATCCAGCGCGAGCGCGTCCTCGCCAGGCCCGGCATGAGCGCAGAGACTTTTGAGGCGATCCTTGCCCGTCAGATGCCGGACGCCGACAAACGCGCCCGCGCCGACTTCATCCTTTCCTCCGCGCACGGCTTTGACTTTGCCCGCGACCAGGTCCGCGCCATAGTTGCCTTGATGATTCGCCTCGCCGCCGAGAGAGACACATGACCGACCGGGTCCGCGAAATCGCCTTCGATACCGAAACCACCGGCCTCAACCCGGCGGATGGCGACCGCGTGATCGAGATCGGCGCCGTCGAACTGATCAACCATATCCCGACCGGGCGAACCTTCCGCCGCCTGATAAATCCCGGCCGGCCCGTCTCGGAGGCGACGATCCGCATCACCGGCATCACTGATGCGGACCTGAACGACAAGCCGCCCTTCGAGCATCCTGATATCGTCGATGCCTTCCTCAGCTTCCTCGGTGGTGCGACCCTCGTCGCGCATAATGCTGCGTTCGACCGCGGCTTCCTGAATGCCGAACTGGCACGTTGCGGGCGCCCGCCGATCCCGGATGATCGCTGGATCGACACGGTTGCGATAGCGCGCAAGCGCTTTCCCGGTGCGCCGGCCAGCCTCGATGCGCTCTGCAAGCGCTTCGACATTTCGCTCGAAAGCCGATCCTTCCATGGCGCGCTGCTCGACAGCCAGCTGCTTGCCAGCGTCTATCTCGAACTGCTCGGCGGACGCGCCCGCGCGTTCAGCTTCGACGCGGCGAATGACCAGGAAGGCCGCCCGGTGCGTCCGCCCGCGCTTCAGCGGCCAAAGCCGCTTGTTTCATCGGCCACAGATGAGGAACTCGCCGCCCATGCCGCGTTCATCGAAAAGCTCGGCGCCGGTGCGCTCTGGAAAACCGTCCATTAAAGATCAGGCGGGCGTTTCACCCGCGCGCTCGGCCGCCTTTCGGTACTGGGCCTGGTAGAGCTGCACGAAATCGACCGGGTCGATCAGCAGCGGCGGGAAGCCGCCTTCACGTGTGATCTCAGCGATGATCCGGCGCGCAAACGGGAACAGGAGACGCGGGCACTCGATCAGCAGCATCGGCTCGATCTGCTTCTCGGTCACGTTCGAGAGCTGAAACAGGCCCGCATAGTCGAGTTCGGTGATGAACAGCGTCGTCTCGCCGGACAAGGCCTTGGCCGAAAGCTTCAGGGAGACCTCGAACAGGCCGTTGCCGTCGACATGCGGGGCGGCGGCGACATCAATGCCGAGATCGATGTTCGGCTGGGTCTGGACTGGCGCATGGCCCGGATTTTCGAACGACAGATCCTTCACATACTGGCCAAGAACCCGCAGCGAAGGCGCAGGCTGCGCCGGACCGCCGGGAGTGGGGTTTGCGGGCGCGCTGGTATCTGTCATTATAAATCCTCTACTCTGTCCGGGGTGGCGGGAGCCCTTCGCGCGTAGCATGCGCCCCTTGGCCGCGCAACGCAAAGGCTGGCACGTCCGTCTGCCCTGCACTATCTAATCACTGCCCCTGTGAATAAACTGAGGAATCCGCCCCTAAAATGTCGAACCCTGTTATCGAAGTCCTCATCCTGGCTGCCGTGGCGCTGTTCGTGCTGTGGCGTCTCTATGTGGCCCTCGGGCGGGGAGGGGATGAGCGGCCGATGCAGCGCCCGGCGCCCGCGCCGGAACAGCGCGGCGGCACGCCTGAGGCTCAGGCCCACGCGCCGCGGCGGACTGAGCCCGAACGCCCGGTCTTCACAGGCCCCGCCGCAGGCGGGCTGGAAGAAATCTACAATGCCGACAGCTCCTTCTCGGCGGAAGAATTTTTGCGCGGCGCCAAGGCTGCCTATACGATGATTGTCGGCGCCTATTCGCGCGGCGACCGCGCGGCCCTGCGCCCGCTGCTGGACGATGACGTCTACGAAGCCTGGGACGCCGCCATCAAGGCACGTGAAACATCCAGCGACCGGGCCTTTGAGCTGCTGCGCATAAAGCGCGCCGAGATCGACCGCGCCGACCTCGACGCCGGCATCGCCCGCGTCTCGGTGCGCTACGAAGCCGATCTGGGCGACGGCGAAGTGACCCGCACGGCCAAAGAAATCTGGACCTTCAAGCGCGAGGTTGGCTCGCAGGATCCGAACTGGCTGCTGGACGACGTGGACGTCGCCGCCTGACTCTCCTGACAGGTGAATCGCCGGGTGACAGCGCGGACCATTTCGCGGCATATCCGCAGGCATGCGACATTTCAGATTCCTTCCTGCGCTCGCCCTGATCCTGTCGGCCTGCCAGACCGCGCCTGCGCCTATCGAACATCGCCCGGTGCCCGGCGGCTCCGGAACCTCCGGTCCGCCGCCCTCTGCAAACCCCGCCACCTACCTCGAGCTGCCGGGTTGGGGCACGGCCCCGCTCGCCGCGCCCGTCGAGGCCTTCCGGCGCACGTGCGACCGCTTTAGCCGCCGCGCCTTTGACGCGGCCTTGTCGCGCAAGGCGACCTGGGCCGGGACGGCCGGTGACTGGCAGCCGGGCTGCGCCGCGCTCGAATCCGCCCGGGGCGAGGCCGCCGCCCGCAGGATTTTCGAAACGCAGTTCGTCCCGCTCGAGATCATCGACCGCGAAGGCAGGGACAGGTTCACAGGCTATTTCGAGCCGCGTTATGAAGCCCGCCGCGCGCCCGAGGGCGTATTCACCGAACCGGTTTTCGCCGTCCCGTCCGATTTCGTTGCCAATGGCGACAGCCCGTTGCAGAAACTGCCGGATGGTTCGACCCGGCCCTATCCGGCCCGCGCCGACATCACCGCCCGCGGCGGGCCGGCCATCGCCTACGCCCATCCTGCGGACGTCTTCTTCCTGCAGGTCCAGGGCTCTGGCCGGTTAACTTTTCCTGACGGCAGCACGCTGCGCGCCGCTTACGCCGCCCACAATGGCCAACCCTTCAAGTCCGTCGCCAACTGGTTGATCGAAACCGGCCGCATCACCCGCGCTGAAGGCTCGATGCAGGGCATCCGGGGCTGGATGGGCCGATCCAGCGCCGCTGAAGTGCGCGAGGCGATGAACACCAATCCGCGCTTTGTCTTCTTCCAGCCTCTCCCCGAAGGCGACCCGGGCCTCGGCCCGAACGGCGCCCACAATGTCGCGCTCACGCCGCTCGGCTCGATGGCGGTTGATCCCGAATTCCACGCCCTCGGCGTGCCGATGTTCGTGCAGACGACGGCGCCCGGCCTAGGCGGGGACTGGTCAGGCCTGCTCATCGCGCAGGATACCGGCGGCGCCATCAAGGGCCCAGTCCGGGGCGATATTTATTTTGGCACCGGGGTCGATGCCGGCAACCGCGCCGGCACGATGAACGCCAAAGGGCGTCTCTGGGTGCTGCTGCCGCGCGCTGTCGTGGAGCGGATGTTTGAAGCCGGCCTCGTCGCCAGTGTCGACACCCCAGGCCAGACCGGCGGATGACGCGCCGCAACCTGTCGCCCGAGGAAGCCCGCGCCTGGGCCCGCGTCGCCGCGACGGTCAAGCCTATCGGCAAGCGCGCCGCCGATCTGGACGAATTGTCCGCCGCGCTGGAATCCGGCCGTACGGAACTGGACGCCCTTCCACCGAAGGCCGCGCCCAGATCGTCCAGACCCGAAGCGGCCAAGGCGCTGGCACCGCCGGCCGAGCGCGGCGGCGAGAAGAAAGTCCGGCGCGGCAACCTCTCCATCACCGCGCGGTTCGACCTGCACGGCCATACGCAGGCCAGCGCCTCGCGCGCGCTGCCTACCTTCCTCGAACATCAGCAGACGGACGGTGCGCGCTGCGTGCTCGTCATCACCGGCAAGGGAAAGGAAGGCCAGGGCGTCCTGCGCCGCAACTTCCTGCTCTGGCTCGAATCCCCCGGCGCGCGGCGCCTCGTCTCGGGCTATGCCGAGTCGCACCCCAAGCATGGCGGGGCAGGGGCTTTCTATGTGTTCCTCAGGAAAGCAGGCTAGCCCGCGCGCTGCGCCGCCAAACCCAGGCTGTATCCCGGCCGGTCTCGCCGACGCAAAGAACCGGATCTGGCACAGCGGAAAATTCCGCCCCGCCAGGATGCCTCGCATCATTTCACCGACAAGGCCCGTCGCTCCGCCGATGTCGACGCGGGGCGAAAAGCCTGCTCAGCCATTTAAGTCCAGAACCTCAGCGAAGGGGACTACTCGAAATTGCGGAACACGTCGTCGGCCGAGAACGTCCTGCGGCGATCCTCTGCCGGTTCCGGCACGAAGGGCGCTGGCGTATCCTGCGCGGGCGCAAGGCCCGGGCCTTCTGAACGCGCGGCTTTCTCGGCGTCCATCTTGCGGCGCTTGTCTGCAGCTTTCGCAATCACTTCGTCGAGTTCGATCTGGCTGCACAGGCCGAGCGTCACCGGGTCCACCGGTTTGATGTTGGTTGCGTTCCAGTGCGACTTGTCGCGCACGTTGTTGATCGTCGCTTTCGTAGTGCCGATCAGCTTGATGATCTGCGCGTCCGGCACTTCCGGGTGGTGGCGTATGAACCAGGCCACGGCGTCCGGCTTGTCGGCGCGCCGGATCACCGGCGTGTAGCGGCTGCCCTTGCGCTTCGGCTGCGGGATATGGTCGATGCGCGACTGTTCGACCTTGAGGTCATGGGCAGCATCGGCTTCGCCCAGCGCGATTTCCTCGCGCGAGAGGATGCCGCCGGCGATCGGGTCCACGCCGCGCATGTTCTCGGCGACGTCGCCGTCCGCGATGCCCTTCACTTCGAGATGGTGCAGGCCGCAGAATTTCGCGATCTGGGTGAAGGTCAGCGTGGTGTTGTCGAGCAGCCAGACGGCAGTGGCGCGCGGCATGAGAACGTCGGACATGGAAATCTCCTAAAACTTGGGTAGCGCCTGAAATGCAGCCGCCCGGCACTGGGGGTGCCGGGCGGTTGGGGTCCAGGACAACTGGAAACCTTGAGCGGCTCTATACGCCAGAAGCAGCCGGCTGGAAAGGCCCGCCAGTCTCTGGGCGAAACTACGCCCGGCGCATAACTGTAAATGGCGCACATTGGTGAGCTGTCTGCCGGTGGCCAGGGACCATCACGCAACAGCGCCAAGGTCAGGTAATCCCTGTCGGGGCCCATGCGCTGTCCGGCGAGGGCAACGTGCCCTTGCGTCATGTACGCAGGATCGTCGTTGTAATTGAGAATTTTCCTGTTGGCCCCGATAACCTCGAAGACGAAAACCGGCGTGCCTTCCTCCTCGGTCGCCCCGGCCAGAAAAACCGTCACGCCGACCGGACGCCCGAGGACATGGGACCAGTCAGATCGTGCCGATCGCCTTGACCCCGCCCTTGCGGGGTATGCGCAGGTCTGCGGTCAGCCCGGTTTCGCCCCCCATGCGCACGGGATGGGTCGGCGGGTCCCGGTCGCCGCATGGGCAGGACAGCAAAGGTTAGCGCGCCGTTAATGCCGAGCGGCGGGGGAAACTCCGTCACTTCGAGTATGCAGCAGTGCATCTCCTCCTCAGTGGTGGGCCTGACGATATCAGATCCGCCATCTTCGCCGATTTCAACGATGAAGGGTGCCCCTGGCGCATCAGGCTCCGGTGCATCAGCCTCAGACCCTTGGGCAAACGTCTCGGCAACATCCGGCTCGCTCCCGGGGTGTCGCTTGTGTACAAGCCGTCAGCTGTCCCGGCGCCAGTAGCGCGGTACCCGGTGTTTTGGTTCGCATGGTTTCGCTGGCTTGCCAGTAGCCGGAAGTATCCAGACCTGCGCCCCATCACGGCCGCAGCAGGATTTTCCCGGAATGTCCGCCATGCGCCATCCGGCCAAGGGCCGCTTCCGCCTCAGCCAGCGGGAAGGCTCCATCGAGCACGGGCCGGATGCGTCCCGAAATCACATGCGGCCAGAAATCCCGCTCCACGGCGTCGCGGATGCGCCGCTTCTCCGGCACGGGCCGCGCCCGCAGCGTTGTCGCCATCAGCGACAGGCGCTTCATCAGCACCGGCGCGAAATTCACGCTTGCGGCGAACCCGTTCTGATACGCGATGTTGATGATCCGCCCGTCGAGCTTCGCCGCCGAGATGTTTTTCTGGATGTATTCCCCGCCCACCATGTCCAGCGTCACATCGGCGCCGCCCTCGGCTTTCACGATCTCCTCGAACGCCTCCTCGCGGTAATTGATCGCGCGTGTCGCGCCGAGCTCGCGGGCGAGCTTGCATTTCTCTTCCGATCCCGCCGTGCCGAAAATCTTCGGCGCCCCCCAGACCTTCGCCATCTGCAGGGCCATCACGCCGATGCCGCTGGTCGCGCCATGGCAGAGGAAAGTCTCGCCCGGCTTCAGCCCCGCCCGGTCAAACACGTTCGCCCAGACTGTAAACAGCGCTTCTGGAAAACAGCAGGCGAGCGCCAGGTCAAGCCCGGAAGGGACCGGGAGTACCGAGCCTTCATCCGCGCAGACATGGGTTGAGTACCCGCCGCCCGCCAGCAGCGCCGCCACCCGGTCGCCCACCTTGCAGAGCTCGGTGCCGGGACCAACGGCCGAGACGATGCCGGAGACCTCGAGGCCGAGGATCGGCGAGGCGCCCGGCGGCGGCGGATAGGCGCCGGCCTTCTGGGCAAGGTCTGCCCGGTTGAGCCCGGCCGCCGCCACCTCGATCTGTACTTCGCCGGGCCCCGGCGCAGTGCGCGGCATCTCGGTCAGAACCAGTTTGTCGCCGGCAGGGGCAAACGCGGCGTGCATCTTGGCGGTCATGTCGGCGCCTTTCGTCAGGGGCAGGGGGTGGATTCTGAGTCGCTTCTAGCCCGTCTTTCTGCTTTTCTGAAACCGTTGAACGGGAGCCGCCGATGGCCATGCCAGATGAAGAGCCGGTGCTGGTGAAGCGCGCCCAGGCGATCGACCAGATGTCGGTGGCGGAACTAGAGGTGCGCATCGCGCACCTGAAGTCCGAAATCGCGGCCTGCGAGGCCGAGATCGAGAAAAAGAAGGCCCAGAAGCGGGCTGCGGACGCGCTGTTCGGGGGAGATAATTAAGTCTCGCGAAAGGGCTGACCTTTAAGGTTTGGGGCTCGGACGCGGTAAAGCGGAGTGGGTGCATGGCAGAACGTGATCCGGTTGGGCCCTCGGGGCCGACCGAGGCCTTCACGGGCGGAAAGCTGTTCGACACCGTGTTCACGCGCGGGATGGCCCTCGTGGAGGAAACCGCCTCCTATCTGGATGGCCCGGGCCGCGACCAGGCCAAGACGCTGCCCCGCGAAGCAAGCCTGATCTATTCCGCATGGAGTATGGAACTGACGACCCGCCTGATGCAGGCGGCGTCCTGGCTGGTAATGCAAAAGGCCGTGCGCGACGGCGAAATGCGCCGCGAAGATGCTAATTCGTACAAATACCGCATCCGCCGGGACGATCCCCCGCTCGACGCCGTCGCCCAGCAGGGCAAGGGCCTGCCGCCGCGTTTCCTCGAACTCGTCGGCCGTACCGAAGCCCTGTATGAGCAGATCTGCCGCCTGGATGCCGCGCTCTACCGTGCCACATCGGCCAGGCCTGATACCAACGCCGTCTCCGACCAGATCGCCCAGCTCCAGAAAGCCGCCGAAACAGGAGCCTTCGATCCTCTGATGGTCTGGCGCCGGAAGTAGCCGACCCTAGTACCCGGAATCACAGGTGCCTGATACGGTGGTTGTTGAAAAAAGGCT
>CALGEF010000389.1 GCA_937881755.1 uncultured Acidobacteriota bacterium | reverse complement strand
CGCTATCATGTGCTCGGCGGCGTGCTCTCAGCGATTGACGGCGTCGGGCCGGACGACCTGGGCATCGCGGCACTGGTGCGCCGGATCGAGGCGGGCGGCGTGCGCGAAGTGATCCTTGGGCTGAACGCCACGGTGGATGGGCAGACGACCGCACATTACATCGCCGACCAGCTGGAGGGCAAAGGCGTGGAGGTGACGCGCCTTGCGCACGGCATGCCGATCGGCGGGGAGCTCGACCATCTCGACGATGGCACGCTGGCGGCGGCGCTCAGGTCGCGGCGCGGGGTCTGACGCGGCGCATTGGCCTCCCCGGCTGACATAACGGAAGATTATTCCCGGAAATCAGCGATATCCAGGCATAAGCGGGAGCGTGAGGGCAGACCTTGCGCAACGCTGGACGCGCGCTTTGATCTCTTCTGAGGCAGAGCCGCCCAAGGGCGGGCAATTCGCGGCTCAGACGAAAAATTCAACAAGTGTCCAAGGATCGCGGCTTGTAATGCTGCGCCTGCGAGGTAGCCGATGCGAAGCAGAAGCAACCTCTGCCGCAATGGGAAGGCCACATTGCCCGAGGGGGCGGTGTCGCGGGAGACGGCGAGCTGGGGTGTCATCGTGCTGCGGGAGGAGTTTCCGGCCCGGCCATGATGGCAGGGCTCCTAACTCTGAAGGAACTGCCCCATGTTCAAGCCCACCGTTTCGGTCCTCGTGGCCGCTGTTCTCCTGTCGCCGACCGCATTCGCGTAAGGCAGGCGGGAGGTCACCCTCAAGCATCACCAAGACGCCGCCGTTCTCGCTAGCGACGAGGGCGCCAGCGTTCTGCTCGCCAAACTAACCAAGACCGCCAAACGCACCTGCACGTCGCGCATTCCAGCCTATGGCGGCCTCTATACCGACCTTACCGCGCCGATTCGCTGGTAATGGCAGCCGAGAAGGAAATCCACGCGGCACAGGCCGCTGCCGGCGTCGACGCTGCACCGAGCTTCCAGCGGATCGCCCTGACGCAGCTGGCCTCGGCCGACTGATAGCGTTTTCCCGGAACAGCGCCTGGCCACGTTTCCTCCCGGTCTCCGGCGCTGGAGGGGCCATCCCCGGCCAGGGATAGCCCCTCATTTCGGGTTGTCACCTCCAATTGATTCTGGTTGACGCAGCGTCAGATTGACGTAGCGTCAGTTGTAGAGCCGCGATTGACGCGGCCCGTGCCCGAAAGGGGTTGGAGGAAAACATGAGATTGACGCTGACTGACGCGCCGCCGCGCCTGTCGATGGCCATGCTGCTGGCGGTGCCACTGGTCTACGCCCTGTTCCTCGCGGCGAGTTGGCTGATCGAGGTGGACGATGTTACGCTGCCGGTGATGGCCGAACGCCCGCTGTCCCAGATTACGCCGCGGAGCGACGACACGTTGAGCAAGCCGGTCCGCACCAAGCTGGCGCTGACGACTGTCG
>CALGEF010000388.1 GCA_937881755.1 uncultured Acidobacteriota bacterium | reverse complement strand
GCATGGCCATGGGGCCACTGGCGGTCGGCGACCTTGCCGGGCTCGACATCGGCTACCGCTCGCGTCGCGACCAAGGTATCGAGCCGCGCTCGGTGATGGAGTCAGCACTGTCAGACACCTTGGTGGAAATGGAGCGGCTGGGGCAGAAGTCCGGCGCCGGCTACTATCGCTACGATCCCGACACCCGGGCGCGCCAAGCAGACGCAGAAGTTGAGCAGTTGCTGCATGACATCGCAGCCCAATGGCAAGTGCCCCAACGGGAGATCGGCGACGCGGAAATTGTCGACCGGCTGATTCTCGCGCTGGTCAACGAAGGTGCCGCCATAGTGCAAGAAGGCATCGCGGCCCGACCCAGCGATGTGGACATCGTCTATATTAACGGCTATGGCTTTCCCAGCTGGCGCGGTGGCCCGATGTTTTACGCCGACAGCCTGGGGCTGGACACAGTCATTACCCGCCTGCGGGAATTGCGCGAGCTTACCGGGGATGAGCGCTGGGAGCCGGCACCGCTGCTGCGGGAACTGGCGTCTGCAGGCAACAGCCTGGAATCGCTCAACGGCGGAGGCTGAACAAAATAAAGGCCCCCGGGATCAGCGGCGCTTGTCGAAAACGCGCTTGGCCTTGCCCTCTGAGCGGGGTATGACGCCAGGCGCGTGCGGCTTCACGGCGGTGGATATCCCGATCATGGACTTGATGCGGTGCTGTAAGGCCTGAGCCGCGCGCCGCATGTCACTGGCAGATCCCTCAATGGCCATCTCCACATGCACCTCCATCGCATCCAGATGACCATCCTTGGTGACCTCGATGAAATAGTGCGGCGCCAGACCCTGCACCGCCAGCAGCTGCTCCTCAATCTGCGACGGGAACACGTTCACCCCGCGGATGATCAGCATGTCGTCGCTGCGCCCGGTGATTTTCGCCATGCGCCGCATGGTGCGAGTGGTGCCAGGCAGCAGGCGGGTGAGGTCGCGGGTACGATAGCGGATAACCGGCATTGCCTCCTTGGTGAGACTGGTGAACACCAGCTCCCCCTCCTCACCCTCCGCCAGAACTTCACCGGTTTCGGGGTTGACGATTTCCGGGTAGAAATGGTCTTCCCAGATAGTCGGCCCATCCTTGCTTTCCACGCACTCCTGGGCGACACCAGGCCCCATCACCTCGGACAGGCCGTAGATGTCGACCGCATCGAGGTTGAGGCGCTGCTCCATCTCCCGGCGCATGGCATCGGTCCAGGGCTCGGCTCCGAAAATACCCACGCGCAGTGACAGCTTGCGAGTATCCACCTGCTGACGATCCATCTCGTCGGCGATGTTCATCATGTAGCTGGGTGTAACCATGATGATGTCCGGGTCGAAGTCGCATATCAGCTGGACCTGCTTCTCGGTCTGGCCACCCGACATTGGTATTACCGTGCAACCGAGGCGTTCGGCGCCATAGTGAGCACCCAAACCACCGGTAAACAGCCCGTAGCCGTATGAGACATGGACCTTGTCCGCGGCGCGGCCACCCGCAGCGCGGATGGAGCGCGCCACTACATCTGCCCAAACGTCGATGTCGCCCTGGGTGTACCCCACCACCGTTGGCTTACCGGTGGTACCGCTGGACGCGTGAACTCGCACCACCTTGTCCATAGGCACGGCGAACATGCCAAAAGGATAGTTGTCGCGCAGGTCAGACTTGCCGGTGAACGGGAATTTCGCCAGGTCCTCCAGGGACTGTAGATCGTCGGGGTGAACCCCGTGCTGATCGAACTTCGCCCGATACACCGGCGAGTTGTCATAGGCGTGGCGCAGGGACTGGCGTAGCCGCTGCAACTGCAGGCTACGAAGTTCATCAATGCTCGCTGTTTCAATGGCATGCAGCGGCTCAAGACAGGGACTGTGGCTCATGTGGGCTCCATCGTGCGGATCATGCGAATTATTGTGCCCTCGAATATAATACGTAATTGATTTCGCCATCAACATTTATGTATCATTTTTAACGCCGGACCACTGTTGGGCTATCCGCAGCAAGCTGCTGTATCATGCCGACTCTCGCTGCAGGTTATGGACAGCCATGAGCGTTAATGAACAACAGAGGTAGACCCGTGGCACAACCGCCGGCCGTCAAGCGCCTGCTGGATACTTTCGGGGCCCGCAAACCGATGCGCAGCACCTCGCTGATCATCACCTTGTTTGGCGATACGGTGTCTCAACACGGCCACACTCTTTGGCTGGGCAGCCTGGTACACGCGCTGGCCCCCCTGGGCGTGAATGAGCGGCTGGTCCGGACGTCCGTGTTCCGCCTGGTCAAGGAAGGCTGGCTGGAGGCCGACAGGGTTGGGCGCCGCAGCTACTACCGCTTTACCGCACATGGCAATGCCGAGTACGAGCGTGCCGCGCGCCGTATCTACGCGACCGAAGACACTGCCTGGGAGGGACACTGGCAGATCCTGATTCCGCTTGCCATTGCCGAGCGCGATCGCGACGACTTTCGCCGCAGCCTAAACTGGCAGGGTTTCCGTGCCATTGCCCCCGGCACCTTTGCCAAACCCGGCAGCCCGGGGCAGGCGCTGCGGGAAACTCTCGAGGAATTCGATGCCAGCGACAAGGTCATGCTGTTTGATGCTACCAGCTCCACGCTAGGCTCTGCCAAACGTCTGCGCAAACTGGTGCACGAGAGCTGGCAACTTGATGCCACCGCGGCGGCCTACCGCACCTTTCTGGAGAATTTCCGGCCCCTGCAACGCTGGGCATCGCGGCAAAGTCAGCTGGATCCAGAAGCCGCCTTCATCGTGCGCACCCTGCTGGTTCACGATTTCCGCCGGGCACTGCTCCACGACACTCCTCTCCCCGAGGAGCTGCTGCCGGCAGGCTGGCCAGGAGCCGAAGCTCTCGCCCTGACCGGCAGCCTGTACCAGGCGCTGGCCGCGGCTTCCGCCGAGTACATCACACAGAACCTGGAGGGCGGCAATGGCCCCCTGCCTGCCGCCGGGGCCGGCTTCAGCGCCCGCTTCCCCAACGTCAGGCGCAGCTGACCTCAGTCGACCGGAGGATTCCACAGAGGTGCCAGCAGCCGG
This sequence comes from uncultured Acidobacteriota bacterium, assembly GCA_937881755.1. Taxonomy (GTDB): domain Bacteria; phylum Pseudomonadota; class Alphaproteobacteria; order Caulobacterales; family Hyphomonadaceae; genus Hyphomonas. Next base: position 1,409 of record CALGEF010000388.1, on the reverse strand, counting down.
CGCTTGCCGTCCTCGCTGAGGGCAACGCCCGGCTCGTCCAGATCCTTGCGGTCCCACAGCTCACAGGTGACTTGCTTGTGTTTCTGGTCCAGCCCCTCGCAGTAATTGCTGTAGCGGCAGACAATGACCTCGGCACCGTGGCCCGTCCTGACCTTTTCAAACCAGTCCGGATCCGCCAGCGCCTGGCGTGCCAGACCAATGATATCGGCCTCGCCCTTTTGCAATATTTCTTCGGCGGCCTTGAAGCCAAAAATGCCCCCCGCCACCACCAGCGGCGTTTCCAGGCCGGATGCGCGCAGGTGCTGGCGAATGCTTTCGACCGGGCCGATATTGCGTCCGAAGGGCCCCTGCTCATCCGAAATGTACCCCGGCATGCACTCGTAGCCGCTCTTGCCGGTGTAGGGGTACGCGGCCCAGCCCACTTTCGGCTGCTTGGCGTCATCGAACTTGCCGCCTCGCGACAGGGACAAAAAATCCATGCCCGCTGCCGCGAACCGATGAGCGAAATAGCGGGCGTCCGCGAGACCGCTACCGCCCTCGATAATCTCGTCACTGAGGAAGCGACAGCCCACCGCGAAGTCGGAGCCAGTTGCCTCACGCACGGCCGCGTAGACTTCCAGAGGCAATCTGGCACGCTGCTCCCGGCTGCCACCGTAGCCATCGTCACGGGTATTGGTGGCGGAGAGGAATGAGGCCATGGTGTAGGCGTGGGCGTAGTGCAGTTCAACGCCATCGAATCCCGCCTGCTGCGCTCTGGCTGCGGCCCGGGCAAACAGGCCGGGCAGCGTGGCAGGCAGTTCCGCGATCGCCGGTACCTGGGTGTCGGTGACCCGCTCCCGGTAGCCGTACTGCATATCCTCCCATTCCTTGGCACTGAGCACCGCTTGCAACGCTTCGGGGTCGAGTTCGCGCAGTCGTTCGCGCACGCTTGCCTCCGGCGCAGCCCCAAGCTCGAGAGCCTGACGATGCGCCGGGGTGATCTGCAGAAAGCGGTCGAGAAATTTCTCGGGTTCGGGGCGCCGGCGGATGCCCAGGAAGTCAATCAGCTGGATCAGCAGCCGGGTCTTGCCGCCGCTGGCCTTGCGCACGGTGTCGGCCAGTTTGGTCAGGCCGGAGATGTAGCGATCGTCACCTATACGCAATAGCGGGCCGCTGGGCACGTCTCGAATGCCGGTGGCCTCCACAACGATCACGCCAGGCTTGCCCCGGGCAAAGCGTTCATACCACTGCAGGACATCCTCGGTGACTTCCCCAGCCTCGTTGGAGCGCCAGGGCACCATGGCCGGCACCCAGGTACGCTGCTCCAGACTCATCGGGCCGAACTTCAGCGGCGAAAACAGCAAGCTGGCGCCAGCCTCGCTGCGGTCCGGCCAGTCACTCTCAACGGCGGTGTACTTGATTCTCTCGGG
>CALGEF010000387.1 GCA_937881755.1 uncultured Acidobacteriota bacterium | reverse complement strand
CGAGATCGAAACATCCCGAATGACCCGCAGTTACAAGATGCTGGTCCTGCGCGCGATGATCGAGGCGGGCACTTTCCCGGGCCGGATCGCGCTGACCGATCTCGTGGAGCGCGTCGCCCGTCTGGCCCGCCGCAACCCGCAGATCAAAGCGGACCTGAGCGTCGATTCGGACGACGCGCCGCGGCTGCGAGCGCTCCTGATGCAGCAACCGCTGAAGATCCTGGCCGAGACGGACTGGTTCCAGTTGGGGCCGGGCACATTCGAGACCACGTTTGCCGAGGGCGAGAACGCGGCACTCGCTGCGCTCGCCTCGGAACTCGTGGACTGGCGGCTGCTGCGATATCTTCAGGCGCGGGATGTGACCTATGACATGCCCGAGGGCACAGGCCTGGCTGAAGCCGCCGAAGATGCTGCCCCCGCTCCAATAGCCCCAGCCACGGGTCTGTCCCTCTGGCAGGAATACCAGCGCGACCAGATCGCCCCGCAATTCGGGGCGGTCTTCAACACCGGATCATGGAACGCCGGTATCGTGGTCCTGAAGGGCGCGCGGGCGATGATCCTTCTGGTAACGATGGACAAGGGCAGCATGTCCGTTGGCAGCCATTACGCCGACCAATTCGCGAGCCCCACGCGCTTTGTCTGGCAAACCCAGACCAGCACACACCGCGACGACATGCGCGGGCGCATCATCTCGGGCGTCGAGCCCGGCTGGACGGTTCACCTGTTCCTGCGCAAATCGAAACTGCGCGATGGCCGCGCAGCCCCGTTCCGCTATGCTGGACCGGTGCAATTCGCGGGCTGGCAGGGGGATGCGCCGATAACGGTGCAGTGGGATATTGCTGAGCCGGTACCACCACAACTACGGGAGTTGTACGGCGTCCAGGGTTGATGGACGGCGATCGAAATGGGTCGGGGACGTCGACGCACAGGTCGCCTTCGCACTGGGCGGAAAGCAGACCCGAGTGCGTGCGGCATCGCACCTGCAGCATTCCAGGATAGCGGTCATTCGCGCCGGCAGGTGTATCTACTCTGAGCAAATGGTCCAGCGGAGCGCGGAACTGCCGTTCGGCAGGATCTGGAACTGCCCGAATGTACACTGACAGCGGTCACCGAATGCAGGCAAGGGGATTGCAGTCCAACCGCTTTTTAGGCAACCGACTTGAAAGCGAAGCATGCAGTGTGTAAACCTGATTGGCAAGGCAGTGAAGGTCGAAGCTGCTGACCGACGGAACCCGATCCAATTGAGCATTGTTCAGACCATTCTTTTGAAATCGACGGATCCCGGGGTGATTGCTGCCGTATCTTCGGCGCTGAGCGAGGCTGACGGCTATCGGCTGATCTACTGCGAGGATGACCGCACCGCGATCCGGCGGATGGACGAGGTTCTCGTAAACCTGTTCTTGTATGATTGCGGAGACAGCGCACACATCGACGAAAGCTCACTGATCCATTCGCGCCTTGCGCATACCTCCTGCGCCCGGATCGTGGTCTTCGACCCCACAAGCACGCCGGAGGGGTTCCAGCTTGCCAACCGGACGGCCGCCTACGTGTTTCTGTTCAAGCCTTTGGACCCGGCACAGCTGGGCGTCATGGCTAAACGCGCGCTGGAACAGGCGGAACTGGCGAGGCGGCACCGCATTCTCAGTCGCGAGCTGAAGCTGTCACTGGATGAGGACATCTTTCAGACCACCGCCGACGGGTCGGTCCAAGGCGGCTACTCGCAGTTCGAAAGACTGGTCTTCGTCAGCGCCAAGATGGCCGATCTGGTGGCCGAGGCGAAGATGTCGGCAAGCACCAACATGCCCGTGCTGATCCAGGGCGACACCGGCACCGGCAAGGAACTGCTGGCACGAGCCATTCACTTTAACTCGGGCAGGCGCAAATCGCCGATGCTGGTCCAGAACTGCGGCGGCATCGCCGAGAACATGCTGCACTCGGAACTCTTCGGCCATGTGCAGGGGGCCTTTCCAGGGGCGATTTCGGACCGGCTGGGCCTGTTCCGGGCGGCGGATGGCGGGACGGTGTTTCTGGATGAGGTGTCCGAAATTTCGCCCCAGTTTCAGGTGGCGCTGTTGCGCTTCCTGCAAGAGGGCGAGGTCAAGCCCCTCGGGTCGGACACGATGCTGCACAGCGATGTGCGGATCATCGCGGCCTCCAATAAGTCGATCGAGAAAATGGTGCAGCAAGGCACCTTCCGCCGCGATCTTTACTACCGGCTGCGCGGGTTTCAACTGGACGTGCCCGCCCTGGCCGACCGGCCCGAGGATATTCCGGTCCTGACCCGGTTCTTCGTCGAGAAATACGCCGGAGTTGTCGGACGGCGCGTCCTTGGGGTGACCACCGATGCCCTGAAGCATCTGGAGGCCTATCCCTTCCCCGGCAACGTGCGCGAGCTGGAGACCGAGGTCCAGCGCATGGTCGCGGTGGCCGAGCAGGGCGGTTATATCGCGCTGCGCCATCTGTCTGAGAAGATCTCCTCCACGCCGATCAACGACACGGGTTCCGGCGGGTTCGTGCCCACGGGCGGCACCCTGAAAGACATGGTCGAAAGCCTGGAGCGCGCTATTGTCCTGCAGGCCTTGGACCGCAGCCATTGGAACCAAAGCAAGGTGGCAACCGACCTTGGGCTCTCCCGGGTCGGACTGGCGAACAAGATCAAGCGGTACGATATCAAGCGGGGACGTGGGGGATGAGTGAACAGCCTGAACGATCGGTCGTTGTGCCGTTCCCCGGCCCGGGCCCGGCAAGGGCACCCGCGAAACCTCGCGACCTTGGCCTGACTGCCCTGTCGAAAACGCTTGGCCCCGTGGCGATCAGCGCCAAAGGCCATTGGTGCGACCGCTGCAACGGCATCTGGTATAGCTATTTCGGCGAGGCGCGTTGCCCGGTCTGCGGCAGCCGCTGCTGATGTCGCTGCAAACTAACTTTGCAGAGCCGCACGCAACGGCGTTTTCAGTTTGCACTTCGTTGCAGCAATAGTCTTGGGCGGCCCCCCAAGTTGATTTCCCACAGCCATCTTCCCCGACTAGCATGTCAGTAAGGTCGGTCGCTTCAAAGCCGATCACCTTGGTCGTGCCGCTGTCGTTTTCGGCAGTCGGCGTCATCTACGGGAGGAACGGATGGCTAATCTACTCTGGCTGCAAGGCGGCGCCTGTTCGGGCAATACGATGTCGTTCCTGAACGCCGAGGAACCCAGCGCCTGCGATCTGGTGACCGATTTCGGGATCAACATCCTGTGGCAACCCTCGCTGGGGCTGGAGCTTGGCGACAACGTCAAGACGATCCTGCAGAAATGCATCTCGGGCGAGATCAAGCTGGATATCTTCGTCTTCGAGGGCACAGTCATCAACGCCCCGAACGGCACCGGCGAGTGGAACCGCTTCTGCGGCCGGCCGATGAAGGAGTGGGTCGCCGAGCTTTCGGCGGCCGCCGACTTCGTTGTCGCCATCGGCGATTGCGCGACCTATGGCGGCATTCCCGCGATGGCGCCGAACCCGTCGGAAAGCGTGGGGATGCAGTTCCTGAAGCGCGCCAAGGGCGGTTCGCTGGGTGCCGGGTTCAAGGCGAAATCGGGCCTGCCGGTCATCAACATTCCCGGCTGCCCCGCGCACCCGGACTGGGTAACCCAGATCCTCGTCGCCGTCGCCACGGGCCGTGCGGGCGACCTGACGCTGGATGAATTCCATCGCCCGAAAACGTTCTTCTCGTCCTTCACGCAAACCGGCTGCACCCGGAACATGCACTTTGCCTACAAGGTCTCGACCACCGCCTTCGGTCAACGCAAAGGGTGCCTCTTCTACGACCTCGGCTGCCGTGGCCCGATGACCCACAGCCCTTGCAACCGCATCCTGTGGAACCGCCATTCGTCCAAGACCCGCGCCGGCATGCCGTGCCTTGGCTGCACCGAGCCCGAGTTCCCCTTCTTCGATCTGAACCCCGGCACGGTGTTCAAGACGCAGACGGTGATGGGCGTGCCCAAGGACATGCCGACAGGCGTCGACAAGGTTGGCTACATCAAGCTGACCGCCGCCGCCAAGGGAATGGCCCCCGCCTGGGCCGAAGAAGACATCTTCGTGGTCTGAGCCACGAACAGGGAGCAAATACATGTCAGCAACTGCAGCAACCGTCGAGACGCTCGACATCTCTCCCGTTGGCCGGGTCGAAGGTGATCTGGACGTTCGGGTGGAAATCGAGAACGGCAAAGTCACCAATGCCTGGACCCATGCGGAGCTGTTCCGCGGGTTCGAGGTGATCCTGAAGGACAAGGACCCGCAGGCGGGCCTTGTCGTCACCCCCCGCGCCTGCGGCATTTGCGGCGCGTCACACCTGACCTGCGCCGCCTGGGCGCTGGACACGGCCTGGGGCACCACGGTGCCGCGTAACGCGATCCTCGCGCGGAACCTTGGCCAGATCGTGGAGTCGCTGCAATCGCTGCCGCGCCACCACTACGGCCTCTTCATGATCGACTACACCAACGAAAACTATGCCGCTTCACCCTTCTACGCTGAAGCGGTCAAGCGCTACTCGCCTTTCACCGGCACATCCTATGAGGCTGGCGTGACGATCTCTGGCCGTCCGGTGGAGATCTACGCTCTTCTTGGCGGGCAATGGCCGCATTCGTCCTTCATGGTGCCGGGCGGCGTGATGTGCGCGCCCACCCTGACCGATGTGACGCGCGCCTGGTCGATCCTGGAGCATTTCCGGCAGAACTGGATCGAACCCCTGTGGCTCGGCTGCTCGATGGAGCGGTACGAGGAAATCCAGACGCTGGAGCAATTCGAGGCCTGGCTTGAGGAAAGCCCGAAGCATGCCAATTCCGACCTCGGCCTTTTTTGGCGCATGTCGAAGGAAATCGGCCTGCAGCACTATGGTAAAGGCCACGGCAAGTTCGTGACCTGGGGCTACCTGCCGCATGAGGACAAGTACAACAAGCCTACCATCGACGGGCGGTCCTCGGCGGTGATCATGAAGTCGGGCACCTATGACGGGGCGACCGACACCTTCGGCCCGATGGAGCATATCTTCACCCGCGAAGATACAACCCACGCCTGGTATGATGAAGGCGCGGCGGTCCATCCGTTTGACCGCACCACGAAGCCGATCGCCAAGAACAAGGTCGATCCGGCAGGCAAGTATTCTTGGGGCACTGCCGTTCGCCATTCGGAAAGCGGCGC
>CALGEF010000386.1 GCA_937881755.1 uncultured Acidobacteriota bacterium | reverse complement strand
GGACATTTCTCGTCCTCATCACGAACGTGGCTCACATGGATTGATCGCATCGCCGGGCGCGGCCGGATATTCGAGGAACACTGAACCAGAACCGCAGAAGCGCGATGGGCAGTCCCAACGGGCACGCACTTCCGCTGCAGGGCTAAGCCTTGGCACATTGATGCCGTCGGGGGGCGGTCACATCATCAGAGCCACTGCGACCCCTGATCGAGAGAATGCACAGCGCTATGGCGGATACGTGCGGATGATCCTGCGGGCCATCAGCGATCGGGTAGAAACCATGCTCAAAGACACTGGCCCTAGCATCCCCGAGCAGCAGGTTAAGAGGGTGTTTGACCCCTTTATCTCTGCTTCAGGATCAACGAACGCGGCTTGGCCGTGGCTAGCGTGTGTGCAGCTGCGGCGGGGGGCGGTCGAAAGTGGGGCGGCCGTGGATCCAGCCCATGCGGGCCTCCGCCAGGGTGCGGACGGCCATAGCGGGGTTGGGGGCTGCGAGCAGAACCATGGTGGCGGGGGCTCCCACGGCAAGGCTGTGGGGCAGGCCGATCATCGCCGCCGCGTCGCCTGAGATCATGGCGAAGCAGGTGCGCAGATCCTCGTCGGTGGAGAGATTTGCGACATTGGCGAAGAGGTTGGCCATCCGCACGAGGTTCGCGTCGCCATAGGGCGTGAAGGGGTTGAGGATGTTGTTGGACGCCACGGCGCAGCGTACGCCCGCCTTGTGCATCGTGGCCAGCGGGGCCACGCCGCGCGGCTGCAGGCGGTCGGCCTCGCGCCCCATAAGGAAGAGATCGGTGGCGGGCAGTGCGACAACGCCGATACCCGCATCACGCAGGCGCGCGGTCATGGCGGCGACATCCATGGGCGCCATGGCGGAAAGCTTGCTGGCATGGCCCGCGACGACGCGGCCGCCCCAGCCGCGTGCCTCCGTGGCGGCGATGAGGACCGGGAGATCGGAGTTTTCCGGGTCAAGGTCGAAGTCGATGTGGAAATCGGCGTCGCAGTCAAAGCGCTCGGCCAGGTCAAAGATATGGGCGATGTGGGCGACCGGATCGGGATCGCGGTAGGGGCAGCCACCGACGAGGTCGGCGCCCCTCTCCATCGCCTGGATCAGCAGTGTCAGGGTCTCTAGCTCATTGGTGATGCCCTCCTGCGCGAAGGCGCAGATCTGGATCGTGATTCGGTGGCGGCAATTGTCGCGCAGCGCGAGCAGCGCGTCGAGGCTGCGCAGGCCTACACGGGGATCGACCTCAACGAAGGTGCGGAGCGCGGTGGTTCCATAGCTTACGGCGGCATCGACCACGAGGCTGGCGCGGGCGTAGACATCCTCGGTGGTGAAGGCGGCTTTCGCGCGCGCGGTCTGCTCGACCGCATGGGCAAGCCCACCCTGGGTCATATCACAACGGTCGAGGATATGGGCCTTGTCGAGGTGGATATGGGCGTCGACATAGCCGGGGAAGACCCAGCCACCGTAGGCCTCAACCTGCGTATCGCCCGGTATGGACGGGGCAATGGCAGCTATGCAACCGCGAGCTACCGCAATGTCGACAGGGCCTGTATACCCGGCGATACGGGCGCCGGAGAGGATGAAATCAGTCACGGCCGACCCTTTTTGATCCATACGCCCTGGCGCGCGCTCAGGCTACCTCGAACCGGATCGGCTTGGCCCCTTCCCACAGGACGGAGGTTCCCAGCGCATGCAGGTTTTCCAGCCCGCCCGTCAACGTGATGAAGTGGTTTCCGGCAAGCTGGCCCATCTTAGACGAGAAATCCACCCCGCCATAAGCCAGCAGGATCTCGGTCTCGCTGATACCGCCGGGGTAGAGGATGATGTGGCCGGGCGCGGGATGGCTGGTGTGGTTCTCGTAACCAACGCCGAAGTCGGTCTCACCCAACGGGACCCAGACACCTTCGCCGGACCAACGGACGTGCACGATCTGGCTGACATAGGGCAGGTGCTTGCGAAAGGCGGCGACTGTTTGCGGCGCGCGCTCGGTCTCGAAACGGCCGGTGAAGGTGAAGGCTCCGGCGGTGATCTTGAGGTTTTCCATGGGTGGATCCTTGTGTGATGGGGGAATTCAAGCTAGTTGGGTGAGGCGCGCGGGTGAGAAGCGGTCGAGGCCCACGGGCTGGCGGCCGGTGGCGACAGCATCGGCGGCATGGCGCCCCAAGAGCGGCCCGAGAGTGTAGCCATTGGCGCCCGCGACCACGACGCAATCCGGGTGACCCGGCAGATGGCCCACCAGCGGCGCGCCGTCGATATCGACGTTCATCGCGGCCCAGGAGCGCAGGACATGCAGGCCCGCGACGCCGGGCAAGACCCGTTCGGCAACCCAGAGATTGCCCTCGAGGCTTTCGCGCAGAATACGGGTGCGGCCGGTGACGGGATCGGCGGCGGCAGACCAGGCGCCGCCGATGATGAGGTTTCCTGCGGTGGCTTGTTTCATCGTCAGGTGCCGGTCGCAATGGGCGAGCAGGCAAGACGCCAGCGGCGGGGCGGTTTCGGTGACGACCATCTGCAGCGGCGCACCGTGGATCGGCAGGGGCACGCCTAGCATCGCGCCCAGCGCCCCGGTCCAGCCGCCTGCCGCAAGGATCAGGCGGCGGGCGCGGATGGTGCCCGCGCTGGTCGAGACGGTATAGCCTGGGGCGGTGTCGGTGAGGCCGATGATCGCCACGCCCTCGACGAAGCGGGCGCCTTTCGCGCGGGCGGCGTTAGCAAGCGCGGGGGTGCCGAGGAGAGGGTTGATCTTCCCCTCGCCGGGGCACCATGCGGCGGCGATCATGCGGTCGGACACGCCGGGAGCTAGGACCTTTATACCCGAGCGGTCGATCAGGTCCACCTCGATGCCCATCTTCCGCTCGGCCGCAATCTTGTCGCGGAGAAAGGTGATGTGCCGCTTCTCTTCGGCCAGCATCATGCCGCCAGTGAGTACGATCTCGAAGGAGGTGCCGAGGTCACGCTCGAGGTCCTGCCAGAGCGCGATGGCGTCGCGCTGCAGCGGCAGGGTCTGCAAAAGCGCCTCGCCCCGACCGCCGGTCTTTTGGCCGAAATCGAAGGAGAGCAATTGCAGGTGCAGGCTGCCCGCGTTGCCGCCCGAGGATTCGGCGTTCACCGTGCCGCGATCGATCACCACGGTATCGAAGCCCAGCTCGGTCGCGCGCAGGGCGGCGGCCGTGCCCATGATGCCCGCGCCGATGATGACAAGATCGGCGGTGGCGGGCAGCTGGACGGTCTCAGCGGCGCGGTCGGGGGCCCGCAGCGTGGGGCTGGGCGCCTGACGGTGGCCGCCCCATTCCGGTTTTTCGAGCGCGATGGCGGCGGCGGGGACCGGGCGGGCGGGTGTCTGCGGCGCGAAGAGAGTGGGCGTGCCGGTCAGGAGCGCGGCGGGGCCGGAGCAGTAGCGGCCCTGACAGCGGCCCATGCCGAGACGTGTGACACGCTTAAGCGCGCCAAGGTCGCCCGCGCCTTCGGCGATGGCGGCGCGGGCCTGTGAGAAGGTGACGGATTCGCAGCGACAAAGCATGGCGGCATCGTCAGGCGGAGCGTCGCGCGGCGGGGCAGCGTAGGTGCGCCAGAGCGCGGACTGGAAGTTGCGCGCGCGCGCTAGGGCCCGGAGCTCCTCGGCCATGTCGGGGGCGGGTTTGCCCAAATGCGCCACTGCGGCTGCACCGGAAAGCGTGCCCTGCGCCAGCGCCACCTGCGCGCCGCCCATGCCGCCACCATCGCCCGCGACCCAGATGCCCGGCATGCTGGTGGCGCCGTGCTCGTCCCTATCGGGGCAGAGGAAGCCGGTCGCGGGGTCGCGGCTAGTGGCACAACCCAGAGCACGGGCGAGTTCGACCTGCGGCAAAAAACCCTCGCCTACGCAGACCACGTCGACGGTGAGGGCGCGCTTCTCGCCGGTGGCGATGCAGGCAGCAGTCATGCTGGCGACGCGGCCGGTGGAGCCGGCATGGCAGGCGCGAAGTTCCCACCCCTCCAGAACCGGGACGCCGGCGCGCGCAAGCCGCGCGCGGTAGGCAAGGCCCAACGCCACGAGGCGCGGTGCGTGCCGGGTGGCGGCCAGGACATGGGGCAGCATGGCGGGGCGTGACGGGCGGGCGCGTTCGAGGACGGCGACCGGGGGCGTGCCGATACGGCAGAGCTCGGCGGCCAGTTGCAGGCCGAGGGGGCCGTGGCCCGCGATGACGATACGTTTGCCGGGCGCCGTCTTGTGGCTGCGGATCAAGGTCTGTGCGGCACCCACCGTCATAACGCCCGGAAGGGTCCAGCCGGGCACCATCGGCGGTCGCTCATAGGCACCTGTGGCGAGGATCAGGGCACGGGCGTGGAGCAGGCTGGCGTGGGTGCCGTCGTAGAGGCCAAACTCAAAAGTCGGCCCTTCAGCGCGGGCATGCCAGATCGTCGTGCCGGTAAGATGGCGGACGTCACTGGCGGCGAGGCGGGCGCGCAGGACACCCCCGGCGCGGTGCTGCGCATCAAGTTCGGTGTCGGGCTGCAGGGCGGCAAGGGGTTTGAAATACTGGCCGCCCGCCTTGGCCCGTTCGTCGATCAAGACGACGGTCAGGCCGCGGCCCGCGGCGGTGAGGGCGGCCGAGACACCGGCGGGGCCGGCCCCCGCGATGGCCAGATCGGCGGTGGCGACGGGCAGGCTGTCGCCCTCGGGCAGAGGCGTGAGGCGCGAGAGGGGTGCGCTGGTGTCGCCGTGGTGGTCGGTATGGCGACCCACATCGGCGCCCGCCAGGGCCGGGGTCATGCAGGCGCGCTGACCCGAATGGCCGTCGACAGTAACGAGGCAGTCGTGACAGAGGCCTATGCCGCAGAAAAGGCCGCGATCCTCGCCCATGCGGGTGATCCGCTGAGTGGCCGTGCCCGCACGGGCGAGCGCCGCGGCGATGGTGTCGCCGGGGTGGATCGGCACGGGCTGGCCGTCGTAGCGAAAGGCGGGTTCTGTCATGCGACGGATCCGGGGATCAGGTCGAGATCGTGCAGCACCTGCCGGATCTGGGCCTGATAGGCCGGGGTCGAGGGCAGCCGGGGAGCGCGGGGGGCGCCGACGCCCTGCCCCATCATGCCCAGCGCCGCCTTGGTCGCCGCGACGTAGTGATGCCCGCCGACCAGCCGGATCACCGGCAGCACTGTCTTGTAGAGCGTCCGGGCGGCGTCGTAGTCGCGGGCATCGGCTGTCAGAGTAAACAACTCAACGAAGGCGGCGGGCATGATGTTGGAGCCGACGGACACCCAGCCCTCCGCCCCTTCGACAAAGGATTCAAAGCCGAGGATGCCGCCAAAGACGGTCATGCGGTCGCCACAGAGATCGAGGATATCGCGGATGCGCGTGACCTCCAGTGTGCTTTCCTTGATGTAGCTGACATTGGGGATGGTTGACAGGCGCGCGACGATGGGGGGCGTCAGGTCGACATTGGCCGTGGCGGGGTTGTTGTAGATCATGATCGGCAAGTCGATGGCTGCGCCGATGGTGGCGTAATGATGGTAAAGCTCGTCCTCGGTCGGGCTGGAATAATAGGGCGGGATAATCATCACCCCGTCGGCGCCCGCCCGTTCGGCCATGCGCGCGGCGCGCACGGCGTCATCAGTCCATTCCGCGCCCGCGCCGATCAAGACGGGCACCCGGCCTGCGACGGTGTCGATCACGCAGCGCGCAACGGTCTCGCGTTCGGCCTCCGTCATCGAGAGAAACTCGCCGGTGGACCCCAGCGGGATAAGGCCGTGGATGCCCTCGCGCACCTGCCAGTCGGTAAAGGCCTCCAGCGCAGGAACATCCAACGCGCCATCCGCATCGAAGGGCGTGATCATGACGGTATAGGTGCCGCGAAAGGCCTTGGTCATCTTGGAAACTCCGGATGGGTGGCAGCCTGAGGCATCGCAAGCAGGCGCAAGGGATTAAGACGGATCAGATGGGCGATATCCCCGGGCGCAAAGCCCATGCGCCGCATCAGGGGGACGATGTTGCGCAGGACATGGCCGTAGCCATGCCCACCCCAATGGCGGGCACGCGTACGGGTGCAGATGTCATGGCTGACAAGGATGCGGTCGCGAAGACCTGCGTCGATCAGCGCGCGGAAGGCGCGCAAGCGGCCACGGTCGGTGGGCAGTTCGACATCAGGGTCCATCCAGTAATACGAGGATTCGATGCCAAAAAAATCCCATTCGACCATGACGCCCAGCCGGGCCAGCGCCATGGGGCCGGTTTCGTCTGGCTCAGGATAGGTCCGGTCCATATGGCAGATCGCGACGCGGGTGAGGTCGGCACCGGCCTGCCCAAGGATGTCCACGATCTCGAAGGGAGCACGCGGGTCGCGGCCGGGGTGAACGGAGATACCGGCGCCAGTTCGCTGAGCGGCCATTGCCGCGGCGATGAGCGCCCGGCTTTCGCAAGGCTGCAATGGCCAGGAGCAGCCAATTTCCCCGATTAAGCCCGCTCGGACGGTGGTGCCGTCGAGGCCGGTAGTGATTTCCGCGGTGAAGCGGGCAGCGAGCGTGTCGGTGTCGGCGGCTTGCGTCTCAGGATCGAGGTAGGCAGCGGTGTAGGTGCCCGCCGCAGCTACTACGGCACAGCCCGAGGCGAGGGACGCGGCCTGCAACCCGGTTGGGTCGCGGGCGAGGCCGCCCACGGATTGATCGACGATCAGGTCACCGCCATCGGCGCAGAAGGCGGTAAGCTCCGACGCCGCTATTCCGACGTCTTGCTGGCGGGCGTTCGCGGGGGTCTGGTTCGACAGGTAGTCGATCTGCCAGCGGTTCTGCGGCGTGATCTGCGTATCGTCCGGAACGGCGCCGGGGGGTGTGATGTCATAGAGCAAGTGTTCGTGAACCATCACTGCCGCGAAATCAGCGGCGGGGCGGTCGCCACAGACGGTCCGGATCATGCCGATTGGTGGGTCTTGGGCGGGCATGGCGGGGCTAGTGGCTCAGGATCTTGGACAGGAAGAGCTTGGTGTGTTCGCTCCTGGGGTTAGTAAAGAATTGTTCGGGCGGCGCCTCCTCTACGATCTCGCCGCCGTGCATCAGGACCACGCGATCGGCGGCGGCACGGGCGAAGCCCATCTCGTGGGTGACAACGATCATCGTCATGCCCTGGTGCGACAGGTCGACCATCACGTCGAGCACCTCGGAAATCATCTCGGGATCGAGGGCGGAGGTGGGTTCGTCGAAGAGCATCACCTGCGGTTTCATCGCCAGGGCGCGGGCGATGGCGACGCGCTGCTGCTGGCCGCCCGACAGCTGGCGGGGATAGGCGTTCTCCTTTTCGGGCAGACCAACACGGGCGAGCAGTTCGCGTGCCTCGGCCTTCACCTCGGCACGGGGGCGTTTGAGGATACGGACCGGCGCCATCATGATATTCTCAATCACGCTGACATGCGGGAAGAGGTTGAAGTTCTGAAATACCATGCCGAGGTCGCGCTGCTGGCGGGCGATCTCCGCGTCTCGGAGCGCAACGCGCTTGCCATTCTTCTCCCGGAAGCCCATCAAGTGGCCCGCGGCGCGGATGGTGCCGCCGTCGATGGTCTCCAGCTGGTCAATACAGCGCAGGAGCGTAGATTTCCCGCTGCCCGAGCGACCGCAGATCACCACCACCTCGCCCTGGCGGATCGTCATCGACACGTCGCGCAGGACGTGGTTGTCGCCGAAGGCTTTCTGCACGTTCTCGATCAGCACGATGGGCGCGCCAAGGGCCTTGGTGGGCCGGGAGGTAGCGGCGCGGGCGGCGGGCGGCGGGGCGTCTATCGTCATGGCGGGCCTCTCGGGGTGCGGGGCGTTCTGGATGCCTTGGGTCATACCTTAGTCGCCCCGGCCTTTTGCATGGCCTTCTTCAGCTCCTTCGCGGCCTCGGGCGAGATGGCGGCGGCGGGACCGAAGGGTTTTTCGTAATGCGCCTCAATCCGTTGCTGGATCAGGCCCCAGATCGACACCAGCAGCAGATACCACAGCGCCGCGACGCTATAAACCTCAAGCACGCGGAAGTTGATCTGCGCCAGCATCTGGGCGTTGCGCATCAGCTCCTCCATCGAGATGACGGAGGCAAGCGACGTGGTCTTGAGCATGCCGTTGAACTGGTTGCCCAAGGGTGGGATGATGGTGCGCGTCGCCTGAGGCAGGATGACGAGATACATCCGTTCGCGCCATGTCATGCCGACGGAGCGGGCGGCATCGTTCTGCCCCTTATCGACGGACATGATGCCCGCGCGGATGATCTCGGCCAGATAGGCACCTTCGTTGAGCGCGAGGCCGAGGATGGCGGATTCGATGACGTTCAGCCGGATGCCGAGCTGCGGCAGGCCGGTGTATATGATGATGAGCTGGATCAGGACGGGCGTGCCACGAAAGAGCCAAATATAGAATTCAGCAATGTAGCGGACCGCGGCGTTGCCATACATCTTCATCATCGCCGCCACGACGCCGAGGCCGAGGCCGATGGTCATCGAGATCACGGAGAGCCAGACGGTCGTCCATGCTCCGCGGAACATGAAACCGTTGGTCAGATACTCGAAGAAGAAGGTCCAGCTCCAGTTCACGGGCGCGCTCCTGCGTCACGGGGGGGGCGTCGCCCGGCGCGGGTAAGCGCCGGGCGAAATCGGGTGTCAGATGAACTGTGTCGCTCAGCTCGGGGGTGTGTAGTAGACCGCAATGTCGCCGGTGTAGTCGTCCCAGAGCTCGATCGGAGTCGCGCCATAGGCGCCCAGCATCTCGTGGTAGGTACCGTCGGCGACCATGTCGCGCAGAACCTGCGCCACAGCTTCGGATAGAACCTCGCCGGTAGCACCGTCGAAGCCGAAGGCGGAGGGCAGGCCCGGGTTCAAACCCGCAGCGCCGACGTCGAAGGAGCCCTGTTCGGCATACCAAGCCGCCGTCGCATCAGGACCGAAGACGCCGCGCACCTGTCCGGCAGCCAGCGCGGCGAATGCCTCTGCGAAGGTATTGAAGGACTGGATTTGCATAGATGCGAAGCCTCCGGCCACCTGTTCCGCGTTCACCTCGCGCAGGAGCTTATCGGCGAAGCCGGCGATCTCGGTGCCCACGGGGTAGCCGGCCAGTTCGTCATAATCCTTGACGCCAAGCGGGTTACCGCGCTCAACCACGATAGCGAGTGCGTTCACGGTGTAGGGCACGAGGCGCATAATCATCGCGCGATCGGGATTGTAGTACATGCCGGTGTTGATCATGTCCCATCGCTGATTGGCGAGGCCCGGGATCTGCACTTCGAAGCCGACGTTCATGAACTCAGCCTCCAGGCACAGGCGGCGCGCGAT
Organism: uncultured Acidobacteriota bacterium; assembly: GCA_937881755.1. Taxonomy (GTDB): domain Bacteria; phylum Pseudomonadota; class Alphaproteobacteria; order Caulobacterales; family Hyphomonadaceae; genus Hyphomonas. Next base: position 2,878 of record CALGEF010000386.1, on the reverse strand, counting down.
TTCCCGCCCGAGGTCGGGGTGCAGGCCCTGCAGCTTGCCCTGCATGTCGATGTACTGGCGTGGTGGAATCGTCGCGTTGATCGACATGGTCAACACGCCGGGCGTTACGGTGGGCAAGTCGGCCGGGCAATCCTGCGCGATGGCGCCTCCCGCGGCGAAGGTGAGGGCAAGCGTCGCTGCGGCGCCCTTGAGCATGGTGGTGATTGTCTTCATGGTCTGGTTCCCCTGTTGGTGGATGGTCGAAGTGTCGCAAGGGATAGCTTGCGACCGGGCCGAAAGCACCGCGTCATGGGCTGCGCGGGTGTCCGCACCAATCGAGAATGATCGCCGTCGTTGCAGCGATGGTGCGGAGGTAGTCGTCCACGTCGATCCATTCGTCGTGTCGACCATTCTGGGTGAGATCGCCGCAAAGACCGCCCAGGCCAACGGTTGGGATGGCCTTTTGTACGATCGGATTGCGGATGTCCGACGAGGTGTGCATCGGGTTGACGTGCGGCTGGCTGCCGGTCTGCGCGCTTACGGCGCGGGCGGCGGTCAGGTAGAGCGGGTGATCAGGCGGGCATTCTGCGCCGGTCACGCCGCTGAGCCACTCGATGGTAGCGGGATGCTCCGTAAGGTGGGGATCGGCGGCGCAGGCAGCGGCGATGGCGGCCTCCACTTCGCCCTTGACCTCATCGAGGGTTTCGCCCGGCGGGAAGGAGAGGGCGCCGGCCAGCGTGCAGGTCTGGTTCAGACGCCCGAACTTGCGATCCTCGCCGCACAGCAGATTGGAAACCATGAGGTTGGTGGACCGGCCAACCTCTTTCTGGAGAGCGGGATGATGGGTGCGCGCGTCACGCGCGGCGTCGAGCGCGCGAAGGGCCCCGTGGATCACCATGGCCTTGTCCACCGGGTTGACCGCGAGATGGGCGAAGGCGGTGTGGCTCGGTTCGTTGGTGGGCGGAAATTTCCCGTTCACGGTGATACGGAATTCTAGCTGGCCCGAGGCGAAGGCCTTGATCTCGTTCAAGCCCGCACCGGATTCGGCGGGGTGAAGATACAGAGCAGCATCGGCGATGACGCCCTGGTGCATCGCTGCGGCGACCCCGCGCGCATGCCGTTTGGAGGGGGCGGAGATCATGATGACATCGCCCAGCGTGACCCCAGCGCGGGCGGCGCGGGAGATTGCAAGCGCACCCGCGGCGATGCCCGCGAGATCGTCAGCGACACCCCAGCCGTAGAGCCGTCCGCCCACGATCGTACCGGAGAAGGGATCGTGGACCCAAGTGTCCGTGCCCGCCACAGGCTCGCTGTCGGGATGGGCGAACATGAGAAGCGAGCGGCGCGAAGCAGCGCCGGGAAGGCGGCCGATGACATTCACCCGCTCGCCCGCCTGCTGGGCGCGAGCCATGGCAAATTCGCCGATCACGGGAACTCCGGCCGGGTCGAAGGGGCGGTTTTCAACCACCGCACCCGCCTCAGACATCTTGTAAGAGATCAGTGCCTGAACCGCTGCCTCGCCAGCGGGTTGCGCGGCGACCAGCGCGCGCAAGAAGGCTATTGCCTCCTCTGCCTCAGCGTCACGGGTCAAGGGGTCGACGTCCGAGCGCTCATGTGGCTGTGCGATTGTCATCCGTGTTCCCGACGACTTGATATACTTATGGTGCGCAAATTGTATGCTAAATGACTACAAAACATTTCTTGTGCTGTTGCAAGAGAAAAGCTACCTATTCACAAAAGATCAGATCCTGTCTGTGCGATCTGCCCGAAATTTGTGCCGCGGGCGGATTGCTGATGATCGGGCGGTCCTCCGGCGCCTCGGGGCCCGGGGAAAATGCGGACACGAGGTCAAGGTAAGGACATGTCGGTGGATGATGTAGGGGTTACGAGCGCTGCACCGGATTCGGCCATGATACGGCAAAAGCCCGAAAGCGCGAACATGTCGGCGCAGGCCTACCGGGCGATTTCTAACAAGATCAAGAGCCGGGAGTTGCGCGGCGGCGACACGTTGGTGGAGCAGCGCCTAGCAGAACAGCTGGGCTTTTCGCGCACCCCCCTGCGCGAGGCGATGCAGCGGCTCGAGGGCGAGGGCCTGCTGCTCAAGGCGGCGAACCGGTCCTATCTCGTGCGCAAGGTCGATCTAGGCGAATACCTAATGAGCCTCCGGGTGCGCGAGGTGCTGGAGGCAGAGGCCGCGGCGCAGGCCGCGGGGCGGATTTCACCCGTCGCCATCGCCACGGCGCGCGCGGCGGTTCTGGCGCTGGAACGGCTCGATCCCTATGACACCCACATCCATTGGGCCTGCGACGATCAGGTGCACAACCTATTCATCGATGCCTGCGGCAATGCGGTGATGGCAGGCATCTTGCGCAACCTGCGGATCACGACGCGCCTATTCGAGATCGCCGCGCTGGCCGACCGGCTGGGCCCGGACTCGCGCGAGCATCTGGCGATACTCGATGCGCTGCAGTCCGGCGATGCTGAGAGCGCGCGGTCCGCAATGACCGCCCATGCGCGATCGCTGTTCGATTTCGCGATTTCGGCTTTTTCCTGAGCGGCAAGGACCGCCGCGGCAGGCTATAAGGCGCCGTTTTACTCGTGCGTTCTTGGCGTGAACGACGATAGTGTGGCGCCATGTATATACAGGCTGTTCCTCACATATGAGAGCGGCCGTTCGTTACAACATGTCAAAAGGGCAAGTCGGACTCGGAACCGTCGTTCACTACATGATCGACCAACGTCCGGTTTGTGTCATGTGGGTGTTGATTGTCACTAAGAACTGATGAGGTGGATACAACCACCCGACGGCATCGCAATGTGCCAAACTGAGAGTGGCGGCGAGATCAACCTGCCCCGGTTTGATCCATGAATTCCTGCGGCCTCCCTTTCACGCTTCCTC
>CALGEF010000385.1 GCA_937881755.1 uncultured Acidobacteriota bacterium | reverse complement strand
GACGAAGTGCATGGGCGGGGTTTCCTTCCGGCGCCAGGACTGCAAGCCCTGCAGAATTATCCTGACTGAAACAGCGGGGCCTAGAAACCGACCTTCGGCGGCTCGTCCAGCGCCGCGCGGTTATCGGCGCCGACATCGAAGAATTCGCGGCCCTCGAAGTTGAAGCTGCCGGCGATGATCGAGCCCGGGAACTGTTCGCGGGCCGTGTTGTAGTCCTGGACAGCCGAATTGTAGAAGCGGCGCGCGGCAGCCAGCTTGTCCTCGATCGAGGACAGCTCGTTCTGCAGCTGCAGGAAGTTTGTATTGGCCTTCAGGTCCGGATAGGCCTCTGCGAGGGCGAACAGCTTGCCCAGCGCCTGGCTCAACACGCCTTCGGCGCGGGCCATGTCGCCGGCGGTATTGGCGGCCTGCGCGGCGTTGCGCGCCGCGATCACCTGCTGGAAGGTTTCCTGCTCGTGCTTAGCATAGCCCTTGACCGTTTCCACGAGGTTCGGGATCAGGTTCTGGCGCTGTTTCAGCTGCACATCGACATCCGCGAAGGCCTGGTTGACGCGCTGCCGCTTCATCACGAGGCCGTTGTAGATGAGGATGATCATGCCGACGATGGCAACAATCACCGCGAGAACGATGAGAACGAGATTCATGGGGTGCCCCCTTCCAGAATTCCTTGAAGACCAACGCCTAACCGTCGCTGCGGGGTTTCGCAAGGGATACTCCCTGCCGCATGGGAAAGTCAGCGGCGCGGCACGAAAACGGGCGTGCGGACCTGCGAATAAGATCGCCGCCCCTTTTCCGGCAGCACCAGCGCCGTGAGGGCTCCGCCATGCACTGCGCCGGTATCGATGCCGGTCGCATGGGCAAATTCGGCTGGCCCGTCGAGGAAAGGCTGGTGGCCGAACACGACATGCCCGAAGCGGCCGTCGTAAACGTCCGCCCAGAATGGATCGCCCGGCTTCTCCTGACCCAGCCCGACGAAGCCGCCGGTCGCCGCATCGATGAACCGCGTGCGGAGAACCTTGCGGAACCGGTCGCGCGCGCGCCCGGCAAACTGTTCGGCCTCCCGGACGCCGGCGGGAAAGCGGCGCATGTCGCCCGGAATCCCGCCGTGCACGATCAGCACGTTATGGGCGCGCAGGCGGTAGAAGGGCACAGCGATATTCAGGAAGGCACGCCCCGCTTCGGTCAGCTCCGCTGCCAGCCTAGGCAGCTCTGGCGCCTCGGCAGCCTGCTGGGCGGCGATGACGGGCCGCTCCAGAAGGTTTCGCTGGTAGTGCCGATGGCGGTCCTCGTGGTTTCCGTCCACCAGCACGATGTCGTACGGCGCTGTCGCCGCGAGGCCGGCGAGATGGTGCACGACGCCCGCAGGCTCCGGCCCCTTGTCGACCAGGTCGCCGACGAAGATCAGCCTGTCGCCGGCCACGAGCTGCAATTGCGCGAGCAGCTGAAGCAGCGCCGCAAGCATTCCGTGAACATCACCGACAATCACCGTCCGCTGCACGCCGCGCTCCTCTTCGCGCGGCATATAGGCCAGCGCCGGCGCGCCTGCACAGCCCCGGCTTCCATTCGGGGACTGGTCAGCCTTCCAGCCCCGCCTTCAGGCGCGCCGGCGCGTTCACGACCTGCGCGGCGTGCGGGCCGATCCAGCGGTCGTGGATATCCTTGATCGGCATCGCGTTCAGATAGTTCCAGCGCACGCGGCCGACCTTGCGGGCGATCACGAGGTCTGCCGCCTCCAGCACTTTCAGGTGCTGCATCACCGTGCACCGGTCCAGCGCCGGGAACTGCGCGCACAGCTCGCCGGTCGTCTGCCGATTGTCCTTCAGCGCATCCAGGATCGCGCGGCGCACGGGCGCGGCGAGCGCCTTGAACACAAGGTCTTCCAGCGTTTCGGTCAGCGTAACTGGCATGTTATATTTTTATAACATTTTAAGCCCGAACGTAAGCACGGAGGCATCCCATAGAGCTGCAACTCGAAGTCAGCGGCCGGATTGCCCGCTACGTGTGCGAAGTCTTCGAGGCGGTGGTGAACCCCGAGAAGCTTTCCGGCTATTTCACCACCGGCGGCGCAAAAGGCCGGCTGGAAACCGGCACCACCATAATGCGGGATTTCCATGATTTTACCCGCGCCTTCCCCATACAGGACATCGAAGCCGGGAAGAACCGCCGAACCATCTTGCAATGGGACGCCAAGTAGGGCGGCCCCGCCGAGGGCGAAGCCGCGATGACCACCAGCGCCGGCTGCAAGACAACGGTAACCATGCGGTTCGAAGACCTGGGCGACGGGCGCATGCTGATTTCGATTGCACAGGAAGGCTGGCGCCCGACGCAGGCCGGACTGAAGGCCTCCTAAGGCAATTGCATGGGCGGGAGCGAGATGATCGGCGCGATGAAGATGTGGGTCGAAGACGGCATCAATTTGCGAGATGGGATGTACCGCTAGCCCTTTTGATCGAAGGCGATAGTTTAGGCGGCATGACAGACGCCGACATCCTCGCCCACATGATCCGCAGCGCGCACCGCGTCGCCGTCTTCACCGGCGCGGGCATCTCGACCGAAAGCGGCATCCCGGATTTCCGTTCGCCTGGCGGCGTGTGGAGCAAGATGAAGCCGATCATGTTCCAGGACTTTGTCGCCTCGCGCGACAAGCGCCGGGAGGCCTGGACGCGCGTGTTCAACAAGACCGCCGGCTGGACGGGCGCCTCGCCCAATGCCGGGCATTACGCGATTGCAGAACTCGTCGCCGCCGGGAAGATCGCCAGCGTCATCACCCAGAATGTCGACAACCTGCACCAGGATTCCGGCGTGCCAGACCGGCAGGTGATCGAGATCCATGGCAACGCCAGCTATGCCAAATGCCTGACTTGCAGCAAGCGCTACGAGCTCGAAGCGCTGCGTCCCCGCTGGGAAGCGGACGAGGACATAACCTGTGTCTTCTGCACCGGCCTTATCAAGACCGCGACCATCTCCTTTGGCCAGGCCATGCCGGAAGCCGAAATGGAACGCGCCAGCGAGGAAGCTTCGCTGTGCGACCTGATGCTCGTGCTGGGCTCGTCCCTCGTCGTCTACCCGGCGGCGGGCATCCCCCTGCTCGCCAAGCGGCTAGGTTCGCAACTCGCCATCATCAACCGCGAACAGACCGACCAGGATCCGTACGCGGACATTGTGTTGAATGCCGAGATCGGGCCGCTGATGACGGATGTGGTCGGGCGGCTTTAGAGGCGGCCAATCGGGCGCTTGCGCCGCATCTCCCACTCGTCCCGCGTCTGCGACCATTGCATACCCCTTGCCCTGGAATTCCGGCAGCAGCCTCCAGCGGACTTCGATACACGGCCAACCGAAGGGCTTCAACGGACCAAAGCGGCCGAAGAGCCTGCAACTCGATTTTTCGATGGCGCAGAGCGCGCCCCAGCCCATGATCTTCCAGTGCCCCGCGACCGACAGGAGCTGGTTTCAGCTCTCGCGCTGGTCCTGAACGCTGCCGGTATTGGCTTTCACGGACTCGTCCGCCTACATCAGCGCCCAAGCGCCGAAATCGGCCAGAACAGGCTGTCTCAGGACCAGGCGGGCGGTCTCGAGTTTCACGTCACGCGCCGCTTGCACCTGACCGGCGCCAATTGATCGCTTCGGCCTCCGCCGCCTTGACGAAGGCATCCTTTCCATCCTGATACGCAACACCGGCATCCACCAGCGCCTCTTTCAGCGCCGAGTATTCTCCAGCTTTCTCCGGATGGCTTCGCAGATAGTCGCGGAAGGCCAGATGGCGCTCGATGTGCAGCGATCCGGCTTCGAACACATGCAGGTGGTGTGTCCGATGCCCCTGGGCATCGTCCTTCCGGAAGTAGCGGCGGCCTTCGATGCCAAAGGTGCCCATCGCAGTGTAGCCGAGCGATTCGATACATCCGGTCGCGCCGTCCAGCAGTTCGAAAGAGCTGACTTCGCCCAGAATGTCGATGATGGGTTTGGCCAGGATCCCGGGAACGGCTGTGCTGCCGATGTGATGCAGCCCGGTGCAGGTCTCGCCCATAGCCCCGGTCAGCGCCCGCGCCTCGGCGGCGAACGCCGCTGCCCATTCGGGATTATGCGGAACGACGAGCGGCGCCATGCAGACCCCTCCGCCTCAGCCGCTGAACGTTCCGCCCTTCGGGAAGCCCTTGGGCACGACCTTGCCGGCCTGCGCCCGCGCGCCGCGCCAGCTTTTCCATTCCTCGAAGGCGCGGTGGCGCCCGCCGGTCATGACGATCAGGCCGTCGCGCTTGTCGAAGGTGATGAGATCGGCGAGTTCTGACCTGCCGCTATAGGTCTGCAGCTTGTTGCCTTTGCCGCGTGACATTTCCGGCAGGTCTTTGAGCGGGAAGATCAGCATTTTCCGGTTCGTGCCGACCACCGCGATCATGTCCCCTTCCACGGGCGCGCAGACGAGCAGCCGTCCTTCGCCTGTGTTGACCACCTGCTTGCCCGCCTTGCGGTTGGATTCCAGCTCGGTCTCCAAAATTACAAATCCGTACCCGGAGCTTGAGGCCATCACGCGCTTGCGCTCGGGATCGAACTTGAACATCGCGACGATGTCCACATTATCCTCAAGCTCGATCGACAGCCGGATCGGCTCGCCATTGCCGCGACCGCCGGGCAGCTTGTCCGCCGCCAGGATGAACGCGCGCCCGTCGGACGACATGATGACCAGCCGGTCGGTGGTCATCACCTCTTCCATCCAGGCAGGGCCATCGCCTTCCTTGAACTTGATCGAATCGGCTTCGATGCCATGCCCTTTCATGCCGCGGATCCAGCCCTGCTGAGACAGCACGACAGTCACCGGCTCCTTCGGCCGCGAGGCCTCCAGCGCGGCGGCAAGGTCCACATCCGGCGCGGCCTCGAAGGTAGCGCGGCGCTTGCCCAGCGCCGTACCCGGATCAAATTCGTCGCGCGCCGCCTTCAGGTCTTTCGACACCTTCGACCACTGCTTGCGCGTCGAGCCGAGCAGCGAGACGATCTCCTCGCGCTCTTCCTTCAGCTTCGCATGTTCGCCGCGGATTTCCATTTCCTCAAGCCTGCGCAGCGCGCGCAGGCGGAGGTTGAGGATAGCTTCGGCCTGCACATCGGTCAGCTTGAAGCGTTTCATCAGGACGGGCTTAGGCTCGTCCTCGGTGCGGATGATCCGGATCACTTCGTCGATATTGAGGAAAGCTACGAGGTAGCCATCCAGCAGGTGCAACCGCTTCTCGATCCGGTCGAGCCGGAACTCCGCGCGGCGCACGACGACTTCGCGGCGGTGGTCCAGATAAGCCTGCAGCACCTGCTTCAGGCCCATCACCTGAGGTGCGCCCTTGTGCAGAACGTTCATGTTCAGGCTGAAGCGCGTTTCCAGATCGCACAGCTTGAACAGGCTCTCCATCAGCACGTCCGCTTCAACCGTCTTGGCGCGCGGCACCAGCACAAGGCGCACGTCCTCGGCGCTCTCGTCGCGCACGTCTTCCAGCAGGGGAACCTTCTTGGCCTCCAGCAGTTCGGAAAGGCGCTCCAGCAGGCGAGACTTCTGAACCTGGTAGGGTATCTCGGTGACGATAATCTGGTAGGTCCCGCGCCCGGTGTCCTCGACATGCCAGCGCGCCCGCATACGGAAGCTGCCCCGGCCTGTTTCGTAGGCCTGCAGCATCGCGGCGCGTTCCTCGACGATCACGCCGCCCGTCGGAAAGTCCGGGCCCTGAACAAATTCCATCAGCTCTTCGGTGGTTGCCTTCGGCTTCTCGATCAGCAGCCGTGCCGCGTCTATCACCTCGGCCACATTGTGCGGCGGGATGGAGGTCGCCATGCCGACGGCAATGCCGGTCGCGCCGTTTGCCAGCAGCGCCGGGAAGCCGGCCGGCAGCACCACAGGCTCCTCGTCATTCTCGGCATAGTTCGGGCGGAAATCGACCGCGTTCTCGTCGAGGCCTTCCATCAGCAGCTCGGCCGCGCGCGTCATCCGCGCTTCGGTATAGCGGTAGGCGGCGGGGCTATCGCCGTCGATGTTGCCGAAGTTGCCCTGCCCGTCGACCAGCGGATAGCGCACGCTGAAATCCTGGGCGAGGCGCACCAGCGTGTCATAGATCGAGCTGTCGCCGTGCGGGTGATAGTTACCCATCACGTCGCCGACGATCTTGGCGCACTTGCGGTAGCCGCCCTCGGGGTCGAGCCTGAGTACGCGCATGCCATACAAGATGCGCCGCTGCACCGGCTTCAGGCCATCGCGCACGTCCGGCAAGGCGCGGGCCGTGATCGTGGACAGCGCATAGGCCAGGTAGCGCTTCGAGAGCGCCTCGCTCATCGTTTCGTTGATGATCCGCTCTTCGGGCGGCGGTGAGGGTCCGCGCTTCACCATTCTGGTCTCTTCTGCAGTTCGTGCCACATTCTGTGCGTGCCCCCGCTTTAAGGTCGATTCCGGCCCGGGGACCAGTACAGGTTAACAGAAACCGGGGTTTGGTTAAGGAAAGGAAAAGGGTGAGGCTGCAAAAAGCCCTCGTCCGCTTTTTTCACGCTGCTGATCCTGGCAGCGGCGCTGGTCGCAGGCCTGCTTTTGAGCTTTGCGCCGCCCTGGCACAACCCGTTCGTGCTGCTGGATCTCAACCACAAGCCGGCCCTCGCCTCCCACTTCAAGATGACCCGGCTGGAGCGCCATCCCGATGCCAGTTTCAGCGCGCTCGATGCGGCCGGCGTGCTTTACACCCCGCTGGAGGTTTCCCCGCGCGGCGAGGCCTTCGGGAAATATGACGCCCTCACCCTCGACCGCTCGCTGACCCCCTATTCGGCCACCCTCAGCATGACCTGCTGGCAGACCGCCTCCCTCTACATGCGGGAGCGGTAGGTCGCCCGCCCGGCAGCCACCGAAATCTTCGGCTCACCGATCGCCCGGATCGAAACCTATGGCTGCTTTTCCTGCCGCAACATCGCCGGCACGGGGCGCAGATCCGGACACGCCACTGCCAATGCCGTCGATATCTCGGGCTTGCGCCTCGAGGACGACCGCCTTATCAATGTCAAAACCCATCGGGCCAATGGCGGCAAGGAAGGCAAATTCCTGAAGCGCGTCCACAAGGGCGCCTGCCGGATTTTCTCGGTCACGCTCGGGCCGGACTATAACGCGGCCCATGCCGACCATTTCGATTTCGACATGGGGAATGCCTGCACCTGCCGGTAGCCTCCCAAAAGATCCCCCTTGCCGGACGCTACGTAACGCAGTGTGGATGAAACCCAATACAAAGAACCCGGGAGGATCACCATGAAGCTCATCAATTCCGTCGGCCCCAACCCGCATGTTGTGCGGATGTTCATGGCCGAGCGCGGCATCTCGCTGCCGATCGAAGACATCGACATCCTGAAGGGCAAGAACCGCGAGGCGGATTATCTCAAGACCAACCCCGCCGGCCAGTCGCCCTGCCTGGTGCTGGATGATGGCGCAATCATCGCCGAAATCACAGCGATCTGCGAATACCTTGACGAGAAACTCCCCGGCAGCAGCCTCATCGGCACAACGGCCGAAGAGCGCGCCCAGACTCGCCGCTGGACACGGTGGGTCGATCTCAACATCGTTGAGCCGCTGGCCAATGGCTTCCGCTATTCGGAAGGCCTGCCGATGTTCCAGTCCCGCATGCGCTGCCTGCCGGAAGCGGCCGCAGGCCTGAAAGCCAAAGCCCAGGACGGGCTCGCCTTCCTGGATACGCAGCTTGCCACACGCACCTTCGTGGCCGGCGAAAAGCTCACGCTCGCGGACGTGCTGCTGTTCTGCTTCCTCGCCTTCGGCGGCGCGGTCGGCCAGCCGCTCAATCCGGAGCTGAAGAATATTGGGCGCTGGTATGCGGCTGTTGGCGCAAGGCCGAGCGCGAAGGCCTAGGCTTTACTCAACAGGCGGAGCGCCAGCCGCTCGCGCTCAGGCGGCACGCCCCGGTGGACCGCCGCGAACAGACGGTTCTCGAGGAAATGTCCTGTCAGTTTCAGCCCGGCGGCAATGTCGCCGGGCTGCAGCGCCGCCGCTGGCCGTATCAGGAAATCCGGCAAGGCCAGAAGCCGGTCGAGGTATTGCTCCGCTTCCGATCCGCGCACGGCGCGGCCCGTCTTCGGCGAGACATGCGTCAGCCCGTCATTGGCGCCGGAAATCGCGCATTCCTCCAGGTCGAGCCCGAAGCCCAGCGCCGAGAGCAGTCCGAGTTCCCAGCGCACATACAGCGCCGGCCAGATATCCGGATGTTCCAATTCGTCGAGCAGGAGAACGGTCGCCTCATAAAGGTTCGATCCGGCCGCATCGCCCTCATTCATGCTGGCACGCAGGATCGAGGTGATCGCCGAGACCGCCGACAGCGCCGCCGGATCCTCAAGCAGGCGCGACGCCCGTTCGCGCCGCGACTCGGCCACGTCAAACCGGCCGAGCTGGTCGTCCAGCCGCCCGCTCCAGGCCAGCGCCACCGTATTGCCGGCTTCGTATTGTGCCCGGCGTTTGCGCGATGCGCCGCCATAGACAAGGCCTGAACGGCGCCCCCGCTGCGAGGTCAGGACGTCGAGGATCAATCCCCCTTCGCCAAACCTCCGCCCGCCAAGGATTATGCCGTCATCAGACCAGTTCATACATCAAATTCGAGGCCGAACCCGGAATAGTTCTCGCGCTTTTCCTGCCAGCGCTCGTCCACCTTCACGAAGAGGAACAGGTGCACCGGCCGCTCCAGCATCTCTGTCAGCTCCACGCGTGCCTGACGGCCGATCTCCTTGATCAGCGCGCCGCCCTTGCCGAGCACCATCGCCTTGTGCCCGTCCCGGCCCACGATGATAACCTGCTGTACACGGACGGAGCCGTCCTTGCGCTCTTCCCAGCTCTCGGTCTCCACCGTCAACTGGTAGGGCAATTCCTGATGCAGACGCAGCATCAGCTTTTCGCGCGTCACTTCCGCCGCCAGCACCCGCATCGGCACATCGGCCACCTGGTCAGGCGGATACAGCGCATCGCTCTCGGGCATGCGCGCAGCGATCGCAGCGGCAAGCTTGCCCACCCCGTCGCCCTTCTCGGCGGAGATCATGAAGATCTCCTCATACACCCCTTCGCCATTCAGTTTCGCCATCACCGGCAACACCCGGTCATGCGGGAAAAGATCGATCTTGTTGAGCGCCAGGATCGCCCGCTTGCCGGCATCCTTCAGCTGACGGATGACCCGTTGGTCATCCTCGATGGAGTGGCGCTGCGCACCGCTCGTCTGACCCTCGTGTTCGGCGACCCAGGCCGAGGCATCGATCAGGTGCACGATGGCATCCGCATCCTCCGCGCCGCCCCACGCCGCCTTGACCATCGCCCGGTCAAGCCGCCGCTTGGCGACGAAAATACCCGGCGTATCGACGATCACGACCTGCGCGGCACCGATCTGCGCCACGCCGCGCACCGGGAAGCGCGTTGTCTGCACCTTGTGTGTGACGATCGCCACCTTCTGCCCGACGAGCCGGTTTGTAAGCGTGGACTTGCCGGCATTCGGCGCGCCAATGATGGCGCAGAAGCCGGCATGGGTTACAGCCTTGTCGCTCATGTAGTCCCTTTCAACTGTTCCAGCATGCGCGCAGCGGCTTGCCGCTCGGCGTCGCGCTTGGAGGGGCCCGATGCGGCGGCCGTCCCGTTCTGCGCGATGCGCACTTCAACTTCGTATTCCGGTGCATGGTCCGGGCCGGATCGGCCGGTGACCACATATTCCGGGAGCGGATGACCCTGCCCCTGCGCCCATTCCTGCAGAAGGGTTTTCGGATCCTTCATTTCGGCCGGCCCTCCAGTGAACTGGGGCGCCCAGGCCTTCTCGACAAACTTGCGCGCGGCGCCAAGGCCGCCGTCAAGATAGATCGCGGCAATCACCGCCTCGCAGGCGTCGCCCAGCGTTGACTCCCGCTCGCGCCCCCCGCTCGCCACTTCGCTATCCGAGAGCAGCAGGAATGCGCCGAGCCCGAGATGCCGGAACGCCTCGGCGCACGCGCCCTTCTTGACCAGCCGGTTGAGACGCGGCGCGAGGTCGCCCTCGGTCTCGTTCTTGCGCCGCTCGACCAACCTTTCGGCGATCAGCAGGTTCAGTACACGGTCGCCGAGGAATTCCAGTCGCTGGTTGGCATGCTGCAGCGACTCCGCCGCGGTCACCGCGCTAGGATGCGTCAGTGCAGTCACCAGCAAAGCCTTGTCCTTGAACCGGTGGCCGCACGCGACCTCCGCCTCCAGGACCGCCGCGTCGCTGAGGCCCCGCCGGAAGGCTTTCGCAGCGGCCCGCTGGCGGGTGCGTTTGGGGCGTGCCTGTATCATGCCGGCGCCAGCGCAATGGCTTCGATGATCACCTGCGCCTCCGCCCACGGATGATCATCTGTCAGCGTCAGGTGCACCACGGCCTTGTGGCCCGGCGGTGTCAGCCTGGCAAGCCGCGCCGCGGCGCCGCCGGTCAACTCGAAACCCGGCTTGCCGGAGGAAAGATTTATCACGCCGAGGTGTTGCCAGTGCACGCCCGCACGCGGCACGCCGGTGCCCAGCGCCTTGGCGCAGGCCTCTTTCGCGGCGAAACGCTTGGCATAGGTCTCCGCCACGCGCCGGCGCCCCCGCGCCTTGGCGATCTCGTAGGGCGTGAAGACGCGCCGCTCGAACTTCTCACCAAACCGGTCGAGCGAGCGCTGGATGCGCTCGATATTGCAGAGGTCATTGCCGATGCCGATGATCATGCCGCAGCCGCTGCGCCGCGCGCGATGTCCATGCGGCGGCGCATCTCTCGGATCGCCGCGTCGAGACCGATGAAGATCGCCTCACCAATGAGAAAATGCCCGATGTTGAGTTCCGCCAGCTCGGCAATCGCCGCCACTGGCCCGACATTGTCGAACGTCAGCCCATGCCCGGCATGCGGCTCGATGCCCCTGCGCCGCGCGTCGGCGGCCGCAAACTTCAGCCGCTCAAGCTCCGGCCCTGCGGCCTCAAAGCCTCCTTCATGCCAGAGCTCCGCATAGCGCCCGGTGTGCAGCTCCACCACCGGCGCGCGCAGCACTTCTGCTACGGCAATCTGCACCGGGTCCGGTTCGATGAACAGCGACACGCGCGAACCCGCTGCGCAGAGCGCCTCGACCATAGGCGCAATCCGGTTGTGCATGCCGGCGACGTCCAGCCCGCCTTCCGTCGTTCGTTCTTCGCGCCGCTCCGGCACAAGGCACGCCGCATGCGGACGAAACGCCGTGGCAATCGCCTCCATCTCCTCGGTCACCGCCATCTCGAGATTGATCGGCAGGCGGGTCGCCTTACGGATCGCTTCGATATCCCCGTCACGGATATGCCGGCGGTCTTCGCGCAGATGGATCGTAATTCCGTTGGCGCCGGCGGCTTCGGCGATCTGCGCGGCGCGCACGGGATCGGGATGCGGCCCGCCGCGCGCGTTGCGGATGGTGGCAACATGGTCGATGTTGACCCCGAGACGCAGGTAACCGCTCATCAGGCGATCCCCCGCGAGCCGGGCTTGATGGCCGGCATGGCTGCGAGTTCCGGCGGCAGGTCATCGGCGGCATAGTCCGGGAAATTCACCTGCGCGAGCGAGATCAGCTGGCAACCGACATCCGCGCGCCCGCCCGAGCGGTCGATGATGCAGGCGCCGCCCACCACAGTTCCGGGCAGTTTTTCGAGCGCCTCGACCGTCTCGCGGAACGAGAGGCCGGTTGTGACGATATCTTCGGCAATCAGTACACGGTCATTCGGACCGATTGAGAAGCCGCGCCGGAACTCCAGCCTTCCATCAACCCGCTCGGCAAAAATCGCGCGGGCGCCGAGATGGCGGGCGATCTCGTAGCCCGGAATGATGCCGCCCACGGCGGGGCCTGCGACCACATCGATCTTGCCGAACACCGCCGTCAACTTTTCGGCCAGCGCCCTGCAGAGTTTTTCCGAGAGGTCCGGCCGCGAGAAGACCAGCGCCTTCTGAAGGAAGACCGGGCTGCGACGGCCAGAGGAGAGGATGAAATGCCCCTCCAGCAGCGCGCCAGCATCGCGGAATACGTCGAGAACCTGATCACTGTTCATACTGGCCCTCCTGGTCGCGCACGGCGCGGTCTACAACGGCCAGCGAGCGCAGGGCCGCCAGGATCTGGGTCAGGCGTTTCAGGTCTTCCACTTCGATATCCATCATCAGTTCTATGAAATCAGGTTGGCG
>CALGEF010000384.1 GCA_937881755.1 uncultured Acidobacteriota bacterium | reverse complement strand
GCCCTGCGCCGGATCGGGCTTGCAGATACGCAGTTTGCAAACGCATCCTGCGGCACGATCCGGCTCAAGCTTCTCAAGGTCGGCGCGCGCGTCCTTGTCTCGGTCAGGCGCATCCGGTTCGCCATGGCGTCAGGTCATCCCTGGACTGAGGAGTGGGGCCAAGCTCACCGACGATTATGTGCCGCCTGAGAGCCCCCGCTTCGCCCTTCCCATCAACAACGGAGATCAGAAAAAGCCCACCAGACACCGCCAGGCCCCAGGCGGTGATCGGGGAGCCGCATCTCACGTCGCGCCGTAAATCCCCAATCACCTAACCGCCGGGAAATCGACCTCGAGGGTGGACCAGTGTGAGAAATCCGGGCTAGTAAATACACTGCCTGCGGACATGCCTGCGCGCCGGAAACGAACTCAAAAAATGCCGCCTACCGGGCAATGGCAGACGGCTTCAATTCAGTTTAGGCCGGTAGACAGCTACCAGCGGTAGCGATCGTTAGTACAGAGATCATAGGCGTCGACATGGCGGCCGCTGTTGCGCTCGTTGGCCTGGTTCTTGATGCCCGGGGCATTGCAGTCCTCGGACGCGATACAGCCCCTGGTCGCGCCGCCAAGACCGCCGCCGACCGCGCCGATGGCAGCGCCCTGACCGGCATCGCCGTCACAGGCGTTGTTGCCGATCACGGTGCCTGCCGCAGCGCCCGCAGCGGCGGCTTATGCAGCATTGAGTTCGGTCGTGCCCGTTGACGCAGAGGCCCTTAGAATCACCGCGCTCGCGCCAGCAGCGGCGAATTTGATGCAGAGCATCATGGGTCGCTTTTTCGGTTCCTCACGGAACTGGAAGGGGCGGGGCCATGCCCGGTTCCCATGTATCTTCAGCAACTCATGTCCAACGCTTCGAAAGCCGCTGGGCCAGAACATCGACATCATCGCGCGCCGTGCCGGCATAGCCGGTGACGACATCGGCAACGAACGGATTGTCCTGGCGCTCCTGCCCGAACGTGCTCATCGGCCCGTGGCCCGGCACGAACCGCATCTGGTCGCCAAGCGGCCAGAGCTTGCCGGTTATCGAGTCGATCAACTGCTGGTGATTGCCGCGCGGAAAATCCGTCCGGCCGACTGAGCCCCGGAACAATACGTCGCCGACAAAAGCCATCGCGCCTTCCTGACTGTAGATCACCACATGCCCGGGCGTATGGCCGGGGCAGTGGGCGACACCGAAATTGTTGCCGGCCAGCTCCAGCACGTCGCCATCGTCGAGATAGCGGTCCGGCGTCACGTTCTTGCCGTCCGTTATGCCATAGCGCGCCCCCTGCGACTCGATCTCGTCGAGCAGCCACTGGTCGTCCTTGTGCGGCCCGATGATCGGGCAGCCGGTGCGTTCCTTCACGGCCATCGCGGCGCCCGCATGGTCGAGGTGGCCATGCGTCAGCCAGACAGCGACGATCCTGACGCCGAAATGCTTGGCCGCGCCCATCAGCCGCTCGATGTCGCCGCCCGGATCGACGAACACGCCCTCCATCGTTTCCGTCGACCAGATCATCGACGTGTTCTGTTGCAGTGGGGTCACCGGTACGATCCGGATCTCGAGTTTGGGGGCGGTTGCGGTGTCGTTCATGCCTCTTACATAGCGGCGCGGGGGCCGGATCGCAAACCCGGTCTTCGCCGCTTTCCCTTGCGCGAGTGCTCGGATATCAGTTCTGCCGGCCCGGAATTTGAGGATACCTGCCCATGAACCGTGATCCTGGACGTATCCGCGCGAACGGTCTCGGCGACCTGTTCAGCGGCCGGTTCGGCATCCTGCTGATCGCCCTCGTCGGCATCTTCATCTACTGGCAGGCCAACCAGAAGGAAGTGCCGTTCGCGCCGGGCAAGAAGCAGCTCAACACAATGTCGATCGAGCAGGAAATGAAGCTCGGCGCAGAGTCCTATCTGCAGATCCTGCAGGGCGAGCACCGGCAGGGCAACACGGTTCTGTGCGCCGACCAGGCCAGCTGCACCGGCAGCGCGCGCGAACTCACCCAAACCGTCCGCGAGATCGGCGACCGGCTCGAGAAAGCCGCGCTCGAACTCGAGGAAGAATATCGCACCGCAGGCTATGACATGCCGGGCGTCGTCGAGAAGTTCGACTGGACCTATTACGTGGTCGACTCCGCCACCCCCAATGCCTTCTGCCTGCCAGGCGGCTATGTCGCCGTCTATACCGGCATCCTCGACATCACCGGTAACTATGATGGCGGCGTCTCGCTGGACGACATCAGCGATGTCGACAAGCTCGCGGTTGTCATGGGCCACGAGATCGGCCATGCGCTGGCCCATCACGGCGCGGCTCGGATGAGCACGCAGCAGGTGCTGCAGGCGGGCCAGATGGCGGTCGCTGTAGGCCTTGGCGACATGGGCGCGGCGCAGCAGCAGATGGTGATGCAGGCCTTCGGGGTCGCCGCGCAGGGCGGCTTCCTGGCCTTCTCGCGCGATCATGAAACCCAAGCCGACAAGATCGGCCTCGATCTGCTGGTGCGCGCCTGTTACGATCCCCGCGAGGCGCCCGAACTCTGGGAGCGAATGGGCGAAATCGGCAAGGGCGAGCGTCCGCCGGAGTGGATGAGCACCCACCCGGCGTCCGAGACGCGGGCCGAGAACTTCCGCCAATGGATGCCGGATGCCATCGCCGAATATGAGTCCCGCTGCGGACCGCTGCGCTGAGCGCAGCCAATGAAAACGGCCTCTGCGTTGCCGCAGAAGCCGCCCAAGGGCCATTCCCCATGCAGGGACAAGCATGCTTCTCCCAGCCCTCCGGGCAGCCTCTAGCTTTGGGTGCCTGAACCGTATGCAACAAGAGCCGTGCGCTGCGCCGTTTGGATTGCCCTAAGTCCGTTGCGGAAGGGTCACATTTCCGGCATGCCGCTCGACACGGCCGCCTCAGGCGTTAGCTTGATACCGTGCCAATGCGGGGAACAAGCATGCAATCGCTCTATTGGGTCCTGACCTGGGCCTGCCACCGCAAATGCGTGCACTGCTATGATGACCGGTTCCGCCCCTATGTACGCGGGGCGCTGACCGATGTCGTGGCCGAGGGTCAGCGCGCCTACGAGGCGATCCTTGCGAACCTGCCGGACGACATGACCTGGATCGACGCGGCCGGTGTGCGGCAACCGACACTGATCGTGCTGGCCGGGGGCGAGTTGCTGATCGACGGGGTGAGGGAGGAGCTGTTCTATCCTGTCCTGGAGGCCATCCGCAGACGCTGGCCAAAGGCGCCGCCGCGCCTATCCGTGCAGACGACCGGCGACATTCTCGAGCCTGAACACATCGACGCGATGCTCTCTCGCGGGGTCACCACCGTCGCGATTGCATCAATCGACGACTATCATGTCGGCATGAAGGGCGAGCGCAAGTTCCGCTTCATGGACAGGATCCGCGCGATGATGGCGGAGAAGGGCGTGCGGGAAGTCTCGCTCGGCGGCGGCAGGAGCGAGAAGCTGAAAGCGCCCGATCCTGCCGCACGGCCGCGCAGCGGGGAGCCCACATTCCTTTTCTTCGGCGCGCAGGAAGACCTCTGGATCGGCGAACTCTGGCCCCGCGGCCGGGCCTGGGCGAACGGGCTTTCCAATGCAGATTACAATACGAACTTTTGCGCGCGCTGGTCCGGCGGCAAGAATTTCCTGAAACTGCACGAGGCCGGCAGCGAGATCGCGATCGAGCCGGATGGCTCCATTTACCCTTGCTGCCTCAAAACCAGGTCACCCCTGGGCTCGCTGGCTGAAGAATCTCTCTCGGATATTCTCGAAAGTGTCTCATCCCTTCCCGCGATCCAGGCGCTTAACGCCGGAGACCCGGAAAGCATGGGGCTCGCCGCCGGTTGGAGCCGGGAGGACTTCAAGGCGCGGTCCACGGCGATCGATGGCAAGGGCCGGGAGGTGTCGAACGCCTGTCTTGGCTGCGACCGGTACTTCGAGGAACATCTGGGCGCAGACCTGAAGGATCTTCGCACCGCCCGTCTTGCCAAAAAGAAAGCCGCGCAAGCGGCGCTGTGAGGCGGCTGGCGCGGCTTTTGGTCGGCAGTCCGGTCCCGCGAACGGGGCCCACCCAGCCTGCAAACTTGAGTGTCAGAAAAAGAGCAGGTGTCCCCGCAGATTTCAGCGGTTACGGATTATACATACCACTGGTATTATAGCGCCTCAAGAGGCAAACGCATGGCGAAACGCACATCTGCGCAGGCCGCCGAGACGCGCGAGGCCATCCTCGCGGCGGCGCGCAGCCTGTTTGCCGCTCAGGGCTATGCCGGCACCAGTCTGGCCGGCATTGTCGAGGCTGCCCGGGTCACCAAAGGCGCGTTGTTCCACCATTTCGACAAGAAGGAAGACCTTTTCCTCGAGGTCTGGCGGCAATTGCAGATCGAAATGGACGCCGCTGCAGCCGAGGCCGCCATCCGGAGCCGGTCCAAGGCGGACCCCTACGCCGCCTTTCTCGCCGGCTGCCGGGTTTACCTCGAATGGTCCACCCGGCCGGACTACCAGCGCGTTGTCCTGATCGACGGACCGGCAGTGCTCGGCATGGAGCGCTGGCACAAGCTGGACTTCGAGCTCGGCAGCGAAAACATGATGCGCGGCACCGAATTCCTCGCCCGCCGGGGCCACTTTCCGCTGGACCTCGCCCGGCCCGCCGCCTTGATGCTGCAGGGCGCCCTGAATGGCGCCGGCTTCGCGCTGTCGGCCGAAACGCCCGAGATAACGCCGGACCAGGCCTTCCTGACCTTCGAGCGCCTGCTGCGCGGCCTGCGCTAAACCTCATCCAGCAGTTCGGGAGAGTTGTTGCGCACATTGCCGACGGCGTTCCCTATGGGCCAGGCCATCATGTCCTCGCTGGGGAAGGGCTCGAACAGGGGCGTGGGGTCGCCCTTCGAAGGATCAAGCCACCAGCCATAATCCTCCGGCGACAGGATCACCGGCATCCGGTCATGGATGCCGGCGGTGAAATCGTTTGGACGGGTCGTCAGGATCGTGAAGGTCTGGATTTCGGACCCGTCGATCAGCGCCGCGTCCCAGAGGCCCGCCACGCAGAACCAGCGCCGGTTCTTCAGCTTGAAGGCAAACGGTGTCTTCGATTTTCCGCTCACGGACCATTCGTAATAGCCCGATATCGGCACGAGGCAGCGCTTGTGCCGGAAGGCGCCGCGGAACACCGGCTTCTCGTGCGCGGTTTCGGACTGGGCATTGATCGTCGTGAACTTTTTCTCCGACAGCGGCTTGGTCCACCAGGACGGCACCAGCCCCCATTGCATCGGCAACATCTCGCGCGCCCGCGTCACTTCGTTCAGGCGCACCACGGGATGGATCTGGGTAGGCGCGGCATTGTAGGTGGCGTCCGGCGGCTCGACGCGCTCCGGCGGATCACCAAGAATGTTCAGCGCCGCATAATACTCGGCCCAGCTGACATTCTCGCGGAAAAAACGGCCACACATGAGGAAATGTTCCGGTACAGTCTGGTCAGTTTGCCGCTGTTGCCGACAGTTTCACGCCAAGGGCATGCATGACGCCCAGCAACGTTGAAAGCTTCGGGTCGCCATTCTCGCCGAGGGATTTGTAGAGCCCTTCGCGCGTCACGCCGGCTGCCTTAGCCACTTCGGCCATGCCGACCGCGCGCGCAATGTCGTTCAAGGCCTGAATGATCAATTCGCTATCGCCCTCCTCGAAAGCTGCCGCGAGATAGGCCGCGCGGTCTTCAGATGATTTCAGGTGATCCTGAACGTCAAACTTGCTTGTTTTCAGTGCCATCTCAAAGATCCTTCGCCATGTCCCTGGCTCTCGCGATGTCGCCGTCCTGTTTGGATTTGTCGCCGCCGCAGAGCAGGACAACCACTTCCTGCCCCTGCCGGACAAAGCAGACCCGGTATCCGGGCCCCTGGTGAATCCGCATCTCACTCGCGCCTTCACCCACCGGTTCCACATCGCCGAAGTTGCCGCTTTCCATTCGCCGGATGCGGGCCGCTATCCTGATGCGGGCGTTGTTGTCACGAAGCGCCTCAAGCCAATCCCTGAACCTGTCGGTTTGGCGGACATCTATGATCTGTAATCGGTAGTTCACACGTGGTGGCGAGTCAAGCAAGTTGTGAACTGTAGATTACAATTCGCTGTGCCTACGAAGACGGCGTCTGTTTCCCGCGATAATCCCGCATCAACCCTGTAAACCGCTCGAACAGGTAGAAGCTGTCCTGCGGGCCGGGTGAGGCTTCGGGGTGATGCTGCACGGAGATGATAGGCTTGCCGGCAACGGCAAGCCCGGAGTTCGTGCCGTCGAACAACGAGCGGTGGCTTTCGGCGACGCCCGGGGGAAGGGTTGCGACATCCACGGTGAAGCCATGGTTCATCGAGACAATCTCGACCTTGCCGGTCGCCAGGTCCTTCACCGGATGGTTCGCACCGTGATGGCCTTGCGCCATCTTCATGGTCCTGGCGCCGAGCGCGAGGGCGAGCATCTGGTGGCCGAGGCAGATGCCGAGGATCGGGATGCCTGAGGCGATCAGCTCACCGATCATCGCGCCGGAGCGCACATAGGTCGCCGCCGGATCGCCGGGGCCGTTGGAGAACACGACGCCGTCCGGCTTCAGTGCGAGGATTTCGGCGGAGGTCGCGTCCCCGTTCACCACGGTTGAGCGCGCACCCGAGCTCGCCAGGTTGCGCAGGATGTTCTTCTTGACGCCGAAATCGACAACGACGGTATGGAACTCGGCATTGCCCATCGCCTGATGGCCGGTGCCTGGTTTCCACAGACCCTCGGTATGCTCGAAAGGCTCTTCCTGCACGACATCGGCGGCAAGGTCCGCATTGTCGAGACCGGCCCAGGCCTGCGCGGCGGCGACGAGGGCCTTGAAGTCGATTCCGCCTCCCGGCTGGTGGCAGATCGCGGCCTTGGGCATGCCCAGCTCACGGATGCGGCGGGTCAGGGCGCGGGTGTCGACGCCGGACAGGCCGATGATGCCCTTGCGGGCCAGCCAGACGCCAAAGTCTTCCGCCGAGCGCCAGTTGGACGGCGCCGTGATCGGCTCGCGGAAGATCGCGCCCCGGGCAGCATCCGCAGCCGGCGGGGTCGTGTCTTCATGGTCTTCAGGGTTGGCGCCGACATTCCCGATATGCGGGAAGGTGAAAAGGACCAGCTGCTGGGCGTAGGAGGGATCGGTCAGGATTTCCTGATAGCCGGTCATGGATGTGTTGAAACAGAGCTCCCCGTTCCGAGTGCCTGCCGCGCCCGCGCCGTGCCCTGCGAAAATGGTTCCATCTGCAAGGGCCAGGGCCCCGGTGGCTGAGTCCATATCTTGATTCTTGCTCAAAGACCGCTTACCTCCCCGCGCTGGACCCGGTTGACTCATCATTAACCAGTCTGGCTAAAACTTGGCCGCTTATTGGGGCTGAGTCTCTGTACCGTCAAGCAATGTGCTCAAAGTACAGGCGTAGAAAGGCAGTGGACGGCATGGGCCGCGAAGATGTGTCAGCGTGTATGGGGCTGAGAGCCCGGATTCTGCAGGCGCTCAAGGATGAATCGGATTCCATCGGCGACGAGACCAAGCGGGCAACCCTGCGCCTCATCGAGTGCGCGATCCGTGACCGGGATGTCTGCGCGCGCGGCCGTGGCCAGGGCGCCGGCTGCCCGGATGAAGACGTCCGCCGCGTGCTCGAAACCCTCGTCCTTCAGCGCGAAGCTTCGGCCCGCGAGCATGATGACGAAGGCCGCATCGAGGACGCGATCCGCGAGCGCAGTGAAATCGAAATCATCCAGCAATTCCTGCCGAAGCCGCTGTCCGGCAAGGCGCTCGAGATTGCGGTGAAGCAGATCGTCGATGACCTCGGCGCCTCCAAGCTGACCGACCTTGGCCGCTGCGTGACTGCGCTCAAGCAGCGCTACCCCGGCCTTGTCGAAGCCTCCAGCGCCGGCAAGGCCGTGCGGACCGCGCTCAGCAAATCCCTTTGATTGACGCCTGAAGGTCAGTGGCATGGCTCGGCGCTGCCGGGCATGCCTTGTTTCCGCCGCCGGTCTGAAATGCCCGAACCGCCGGAACGCATCCGTGCGGCATTCGTTGTGTGTGCGCCTATCCTATTGAAAGGACACGCACATGAAATCCCTTCTTGCTACTGCCGGGGCGCTCGCCCTGATGATGTCAGCGGCGGCCTGCGGCGCCGCCGATACAGACGCCACCAAAATCAACACGCCGGAAGTGATGGCCGAGACGAGCGTCGACGGTGACACCACCACAACGACGGAAGACCGGATTGTGACCTATATGCTGGCCTCCGGCGAGCACGAAGCGTCCGACCTGATCGGCGCGTCGGTTCACAACCCGGCGGGCGAGGAGATCGCGACCGTTGCGGACATCTGGCCTGGCGCTAACGGTTTGGCGCCGATGATCGTCGTGCGTGACGGCGGCAAACTGCGCACCCTGGCCTATTCTGCGGCGACTATCGCCGCCGATCCGGACACCAGCGGGGACGAGCCGGACCTGATCGTCCGCCTGACCGATGAAACCCGCGAAACACTACCGGAATTCTAGCAGGTCGGCGGGAATGACTTCCGCCTCGCTTCCGAGATGATCGGCACGACGGCTGGCGTCTCCTTCAGCGGGGAACCGGCCCTTATCAACGACCTGATCCTCACTAACACCGGCGAAGCCCGTTACGCGGTTATCTCGCCGGACCTCTTGAGCATCAACCAGATCGTGGTTGATGCGAACGCCATCACTGTCGGCCAGGGCGACACGGATGGCGGCCGGGTGCGCGACCCGGATGCCCAGACGTTCGCTGCTGCTCCCGAGTACCCCCGGGAATAGTCTGGCGTTTGTCTGAGCCTGAGGGCCCTGCCGAAAGGCGGGGCCCTTTTCTTATGGGCCCTTTTCTTATGGGCCCGGTTCTTTCTGGCCCGATTCTTTCTGGCCCGATTCTTTCTGGAACGGGTGATTTGCTGCGTTTCCCCTCAGGACCGAAAGCGGTAGACTGCTGGCATGTCTCAGACAGTCCGCATCCCTGACGGCTTCGTGGAGGAGCTGAAAGCCCGCATCCGCCCCTCCGACGTGATCGGCCGGAAGGTCAAACTTACCAAGAAGGGCAAGGAGTGGGTCGGCCTGTCGCCCTTCACCAACGAGAAGACACCCAGCTTCTACGTTAACGACCAGAAGCGCATCTTCAAATGCTTCTCCTCCGGCACCGGCGGCGACGTCATCAATTTCATCATGGAGACCGAGCGTCTCTCCTTCATGGAAGCGGTCGAGAAGCTTGCCGAAGAAGCCGGCATGCAGCTCCCGAAAGCGAGCCCGGAAGCCGTCGAGGCCTATGACCACCGCAAGCGGCTCGTCGCCGTCTGCGAAGCCGCCGCCAGCTGGTTCGAGGACCGGCTCCTCTCCGGCGAAGGCGCCGCCGCGCGCACCTATCTCGACGGCCGCGGCCTCGATCCCGCCGCCTGGAAGCGCCACCGCCTCGGCTATTCGCCGGACGATTGGCGCCGCACGCGCGCACATCTCAACGCGCAGGGCTTCACCGACAAGGAACTGATCGAAACGGGCCTGATCAAGGAAAGCGACAAGGGCGGCGAGCCGTTCGACTTTTTCCGCGGCCGCCTGATGTTTCCGATCACCGACGTGCGCGGCGCCGTCATTGCGTTCGGGGGCAGGGGGCTGACGCCGGATGCCAAGCCGAAATACCTGAACTCCGGCGATACCGAACTCTTTCACAAGTCCACTGTGCTCTATCGCTACCGC
>CALGEF010000383.1 GCA_937881755.1 uncultured Acidobacteriota bacterium | reverse complement strand
GATCCGTCGGTGAACTTCGGCCTCACCTTCGAAACCCGCGGCCGCGATGCCGGCGTCATCGCCCCGGCCAAGGAAGCGGTCGAGGAAGCGCCAAGGCCGCCGGCCGAAACGGTCGTCAGTCTTGACGCCTACCGCCGCAAGTAAGGCGCCCCGGTCTTGACCGAGGAGACAAAGCCCCGCGTGTCCGATGGCGACATGCTGGCCCGCTTCCAGAACTCGAAGAAGCGCCCGCCCTGTTCCGATACGCTCGGCATGCGTCTCGCCGCGCTCTCGCAGGATGAGCAATGGGTGCGCATGGAGTTCGACGTGCCGCAGATGTTCGCCAACCCCACCGGCGCGGTGCAGGGCGGCTTCATCTCCGCCATGATGGACGAGGCGATGAGCACCGCCGTCATCATCGCCTCCAACGTCACGATGACCGCGCCGACGCTTGAAATGAAAACCAGCTACCTGAAACGCCTGATGCCCGGCCCCGCCAGCGTCACCGCCCGCATCCTGAAGCTCGGCAAATCCGCTGCATTCATGGAAGCCGACTGTTTCGATGCCAGGGGCGACCTCGTCGCCCGCGCTACCGCGACGGCGATCCCGATGCTTTACAAGAAACTCTGACAGCCGCCCTGCGGTTCTGACCCGGCGTTACCCGGCGCCATGCCGCGGAAAAGAGTGTATAAGCCTCCCATTATAAAAACTCCCGGGAGGTGTCCCCATGGCCGATGATCCGAAAATGTTGCCCGGCGTTCCGCAATCCGTGCTCGAACTCTCCGCGTTCAATCCCGTCGCCCGCGACAACCCGCATCCGCTGCTGCAGTCGCTGCAGGCGGGCTGCCCGGTGATGCGCGACGAGACCGCCAGGGTCTGGGTGCTTAGCCGCTACAAGGACATCCGCGACACGGTCAACGACCGCACCTTTGTGCGCCATCCCCTGAATGCCGACCCTGGGTCCATCACCGCGCGCCTCGTCGATCCGGAAAGAGACCGTCGCACCAGTATCCTCTTCCTCGATGATCCCGACCATGCCCGCATCCGTCAGCCGCTGGCGAAGGCCTTCTACGCCCGCATCAACAGGATGCGCCCCGAGATCGAGGCGATGGTCGACAAGGTGATCGACGCCGCCCCGGCAACCGGCGCCTTCGACCTGATGGAACAGGTCGCCGTGCCCGTTCCGGTCCTCGTCATCGCCCGCATCCTCGGGGTGGATGAGTCGATGCTCGCAAATTTCCGTCAGTGGTCGGAAGATGTGATCCTCGGCCTCAATCCTGTCCGCACGCCGGAAGAGAATGCCCGCATGCTCTCCGGCGCCTCCGCGCTCGACGTCTATTTCGCCGAGCTGATGCAGGCCCGCCGCAAGGTCCCGCAGGATGATCTCGTCACCGACATGGTGCAGATGCAGGCCAGCGGCGAGGCGAAGATCGAGGACGACGAAGTCTGCCTCAACCTGCAGGCCCTGCTGGTCGGCGGCAACCTGACGACCACCGACCTCATCGGCAACGGCGTCTGGCTCCTGCTCACGCACCCGCAGCAGGCCGCTGCCCTGCGCGCCAATCCGGATCTTGCGGCGCAGGCCGTCGAGGAAGTGCTGCGCTACGAGGCGCCGGTGCAGGTCACCTCGCGCATCGTCGAGAAGGACCGCACCGTCGCCGGCTGCCCGATGCAGAAGAGCCAGCCCGTCTTCATGTCGCTCGCCGCCGCCAACCGCGACCCCGATGTGTTCGAGGCTCCGCAGGCGTTCGACATTACGAAGAAACGCCCCAGCCATATCGCCTTCGGCGGCGGCCCGCACATCTGCATCGGCGCCCCGCTCGCCCGGATCGAAGCGCGCCATGCGTTCTTGAAGCTCCTTGCCCGATACCCGAACCTGCAACTGCCGGAGCAAGACCTCACCTGGCGCACGCTGCCTTTCTTCCGTGGTTTGGAAAAACTGGTGGTGGAGGGCTGATTCCCTGAACGGAGGGGTTGCGCAAGGGCTCCGGGGCTAACCTGCAATGGCTTGAGAGGATTGGGTTTTAGTTTCCGGAGGGGGCGTTTCCTCCAGGTGCAGGTTGGTCACTGTTCTTCGCCAAACTGTGTCAGGCTGTTGCAGGCTTTGTATTCCGGATGTCGGTTTTTACCTTCATTCTCATTTTTTATCACGCCGTATCGGTTTCTTATCATCCGGTACCGCGGCCGGCTTAGGCCGGGCACTTGGGTTGGATGTGGGACATGGGCCCCAGTATACACCCGCCCGGAGGGGTGCGACGCAAGTTTCCGGGCGGAAACTTTCAGCCGATTGATCCGTAGGGGGATTTTTTCGCGGGGAGGTGGGAAAGGGTTGCACAAAGCGGGCTCGGCTTTCGCCTCGGCCTAGCCCTCTATCGCCTCCGCCAGCATCCAGATGCCGTCCCGCTCGCTCTCGCGCCGTTCCACCAGCAGCCGCGCCACCTGACGGTCATCCTCAAACACATTCCCGCTCAGCGAATCCAGCAGGGCCTTGGCCAGGTTGTCGAGGTCCATCCACGGCGCCTCGCCCAGATGTTCCATGACGATATGCACGGAGTAATCGCCATAGCCGGGTCGCAGGCGCGGGAAGTCCTTGCGGAAGAACTCCTTCAGCAGCGTCTTGTAATACTTGGTTTGTGTCGTCAGTCCGGTGCACGCCACCTCCAGCGCGCCGGACTCGGTGAGGCGGGCGCGGACCTTTCCGGATTGTACCCAATCGAAACTCACGCTGACACGCTCTCGTCTTCCGGAGGAAACGTCTGCCGACCGTCGGGAACGCGCTCGATATTCACATGGTATGCGTCGGGCAGGGTATAAACAACGATCAGGCAGGTGCGCGGCACGACCAGTCCGCGCGTTCCCTCCACACGTCCCGGTTTGCCGAGAAGGGGAAACCCTTCACGCTGGCCGAATGTCGTGAAGATCGCCGTCATCAGCCGGTCAAGTCCTTGCGCGCTTCGTGGGGCAAGCCACGCGGCGAGCGCGTCAAGGTCAGCTTCGGCACTTGCCGAAAGTCTAACGTGCATCGGCGATAAACTTGCGGACAACCTCGTCAAGCGAGCGGTAAGTCATCCGATATTCGGCTTTGGCGTCCAGCGTGCGGCGGATTTCCGCTTCCAGCCAAGCCTCGTGCGCCGGGTCTGGCAAGAAGTCCGGCTCCGGTGCGCGGAAAGCGGCGCGCGGATCGTTCGAAGGCGAAGCAGTGTCGGCCATCTCTCTAAGATAGGCGAAATTGCGGGCACTGACCAGAGCCGCCCACCCCCCCTCCGCCCTTGAAGGGCAGGGGCTGTCTCGCTAGACCGCGCGGGCATACCGACCCCAGCCCAAGGAGCCCCCCATGGCCGCCAAGACCCCCACCCGCACCGAAACCGATACGTTCGGCCCCATTGAGGTCGAGGCGGACAGGTACTGGGGCGCGCAGGCGCAGCGCTCGCTGGGAAATTTCAAGATCGGCTGGGAGCGCCAGCCCGCCCCGGTCGTGCGCGCGCTCGGCATCGTCAAGAAGGCGGCGGCCGAGACCAACATGGCGCTCGGCAAGCTGGATCCGGGGTTGGGGAAGGTGATCATCCAGGCGTCCGATGAAGTGATCGAAGGCAAGCTGAACGCGCATTTCCCGCTGGTCGTCTGGCAGACGGGGTCCGGCACCCAGTCGAACATGAATGCCAACGAGGTGATCTCCAACCGCGCCATCGAAATCCTCGGCGGCGAGATGGGCTCGAAGAAGCCGGTCCACCCGAACGACCATGTCAACATGAGCCAGTCGTCGAACGACACGTTCCCGACCGCCATGCACATCGCCTGCGCCGAGGAAGTCGTCCACAAGCTGCTGCCGGCGCTGCAGACGCTGCACAATGCGCTGAACGACAAGGCGCAGGCCTGGAAGTCGATCATCAAGATCGGCCGCACGCATACGCAGGACGCGACACCGGTCACGCTGGGTCAGGAATTCTCCGGCTACGCAAAGCAGATCGAGAACGGCATCAAGCGGATCGAGCTGACGCTGCCGGCGCTGATGGAACTGGCGCAGGGCGGCACCGCCGTCGGCACGGGCCTCGCCTCGCCGGCGGGCTTTGCCGACCTGGTCGCCGCCAAGATCGCGCAGATCACCGGCCTGAAATTCACCTCCGCCCCGAACAAGTTCGAAGCCCTCGCGGCGCATGACGCGATGGTTTTCACGCACGGGGCCATCACTACGGCGGCGATGAGCTGTTTCAAGATCGCCAACGATATCCGCTTCCTCGGTTCGGGTCCACGTTCCGGACTTGGGGAGCTGGCCCTGCCGGAAAACGAGCCCGGCTCATCGATCATGCCAGGCAAGGTGAACCCCACTCAGTGCGAAGCGATGACCCAGGTCTGCGCACATATTCTCGGCAACAATGCGGCGATCGCGTTTGCCGGTTCGCAGGGCCATTTCGAGCTCAACGTGTTCAATCCGATGATGGCCTACAATTTCCTGCAATCGGTGCAGCTGCTGGCCGATGCTTCGGTGTCGTTCACGGACAATTGCGTGGTCGGCATCGAGCCGCGCCTCGACAATATCCAGCGCGCGCTCGAGAATTCGCTGATGCTGGTGACGCCGCTGAAGGAAAAGTACGGCTACGACCTGGCGGCTAAGGTGGCGAAGAACGCGCACAAGAACGGCACAACGCTGAAGGTCGAGGCGCTGAAGCTCGGCATCTCCGAAGCCGACTTCGATGCGATCGTGCGCCCGGAGAAAATGATCGGGCCCGACCCGGCCTGACGACCCGGCCTGACGACCTGGCCTGACGACCTGGTCGTGCCGCCCACCAAGCTGGCCAGCCACGCGCCGCTGTTGCGGCTTTGGACGGCGGCGCTGATGTCGGCGGTACTGCCGCGGGAAGGCAACCTGCCGGAACGCCGGACGCTGTTTGCCATCGACGCGTGCGCGCAGCTCGGGGGCTTCGGCCTCCTGGCGATAGTCTACACGCTGGCGCGCTCCTACGGCATGCGCGTCTCGGCCTTCTTCGAGGACCTCGCGCAGATCGAGCGGATGCGGCCGGGTGAATGGTCGACGGTGCTGAACAACCCCGCTGCGATTCCGGCCTTCGGCGTGCCGAACCTGCTGTCGGCGTCGGATCTGTCCCGCGTGCTCAGGGATTTCTCCAAGGAGGGCCGCGGCAGATGGATCGCTCCAGCCTCGCGCTGCAGGTCTCCGGCCGCCGGGGCATCACGGCGCGGCGGCTCAACGACTTCCTCGATCCGGCCTTCCAGGGCCTCTATGACCCGCATCCCCTGCCGGGCAGCAAACCGCCGGGTGGGGGAGGCGGACCGGCGCCGTCGCTTTGAGCCGGAGCGCCCCTGAAAACCGTGGCCGGGCGACCTTATGTCTGCCCGGCCACGCGAATTGAGGACAAGCCATGACCGAACTGCTCAGAAGTACCCTGCTTGCCGCCCTGCTTACGCTCGCGGGCGCCGGTCCCGCCCTCGCGGGCAAGGGCGATGATGACCTTGCGGTCGCAGGATTTGAAGTGACCGAGCCGCAGGCGCTGGAAATCGCCAGGGCGCAGGGCATCGCCTATGTGCGCGAAGTGAAGGCGCGCCGGGGCGTCTGGAAATTCGAAGGCGTTGATGCCGACGGCGTGGTGATCGAGATCGAGATCGACGGATTTTCCGGCGAAGTCTTGAAGGTCGAGCGCTACGGGATGCCGGCGCAGGGCAATTAGGCGGCGTTGTGCGCAGCGATGATGCGCATTACATATGCGTATAATTTCGTCCGCAGGAGCCGCCCATGGCCTCGAAAGTTCGTGTCAACCTCACCCTCGACGAGGCGCTGGTCGCGCAGGCGAAAGCCGCCGGTGTGAACCTTTCCGCTGTGGCGGAGGAGGCGATCCGCTTCAGGACCCGCGCCGAGGAAATGCGGATCTGGTCCGAGCAGAACCGGGAAGCGGTTGCGGCCTGGAACAAGCGGATCGAGGAAGAGGGGCTCTGGTCTGACGGCCTCAGGTTGTTCTGACCGATGCAGGCCCTGACGGTACACACGCTCAAGGGTGCGAAGCAGAAAGTCGTCGTGCTGCAGTATCCCGGTCTGGACACGGGCGCGAGCATTCTGGTCGCGCCGTTGTTTCCGGCCAGCGAACTGCCGGAACTGGAAGGTGTGACGCCAAAAGTGAACCTGGACGGCGAGGACCATCTTGTCGCCGTGCAGCAGCTGGCAGCCGTGCAGCGCAAGGACCTCGGCCCTGTCGTGCGGACCCTCGCCGATTACGAGTATCCCATCGCCAATGCCATCAACCGGCTTTTCTTCGGCATCTGACAGTCTTGCTGACGCTGGCCCGGCGGGTGGATAGAGTGGCGCGAGAGAATCACCTCCCGGCCAGAAAGACCCACGCCCATGTCCAAGCCCCCCGTCGGCTCTAAAGCCAATCCGTCCCAGTTCGATGTCCTGCTGAAACTCGCCGAGGACGAGCCCTATTTCGTCATCCGCGCGCATGACCCCATGTCCTCGGCTCTGGTCGAGCTGCACGCCTATATCGGCGCGGGGCAGGCGGGCGCGGCGCACAACAAGCTGGCCGAGATCATGGCGCTGACCTCGCAGAAGCCGCCGCGCCCGGCCTCCAGCCCGAAATACCGGGAGACTTTCGCCATCTCGCTGGCGATGGAGCAATGGCGCGACGCCAACAAGGACTGAGCCGCCATGCAGCTCGCCCCGCTCATCCTGGAGAACGCACACGTGCGCCTGCGCCCATTCGGCGAGGCGATGGACGCGCCGGAACTTTACGCGCTGAATGAGCGGGCGCCGGAGATATTCAGGCTCTGGTCCCACTGGGCGCCGGGCGACTGGGTCAGCGAGTGGATCGATATGATCCGTAAGCGGACGATTGACGGAAGCATGATCCCGTTCACCGTGACGCGTCCTTCGGACGGCGCCTTCCTCGGCATCACCAGCTGGCTGGACCCCAGTGAGGCCAATAAAACGGTCGAGATCGGCATGACCTGCTATGCGCCCGAGGCGCAGGGCACGGCGGTGAACCCGTCCTGCAAGCGCCTCCTGATGGCGCACGTGTTCGAGGCCTGGGGCGCCCGGCGCGTTCAGTACCAGGTGGACGAACGCAATATGCGCTCGCGCACCGCCGTCCTGAAACTCGGCGCCGTGCAGGAGGGCGTCCTGCGCAACCACAAGACCGTCGGAAATGGCTTCGTGCGCAACACCGTCTTCTTCTCCATCCTCGACCGCGAATGGCCGGACGTGAAGGCGAGGCTCGACGCGCGGATCGCGGCGGCATGACCACACCGATTAATCTCAACAAGGCCCGCAAAGCGAAAGAAAAGGCAGAGGCCGAGCAGCGCGCGAAAGAGAACCGCGCGAAGTTCGGACGCACGAAAGCCGAGAGGAAACTGGAGGCCGCGAAGGCCGAAAAGCAGGCCAAGCTGACCGAAGGTCATCGACGCGAGATGCCAGAATCGAAACACGGTCCAAAAGACGGTTAAAAAAGCGTTGACAAGACGGCCCCCGCTTTGCACCTCATTGACTGAGTTGTGTCAGCGTGGGAGTGCGGAACCTGGTGAAGAATATTTTCCACAAAACCCTGTTCAGCGCCGTGGCCTTTGCGGCAGGCATCTTGTGGGGTATCGCCGCAGAAGCCAGCGCCGCCGGCCTCCCTCTCATCGGTGTGTTCCAGGGCTGAGCCCCGGCTTCAGCTGCCGCCGGTATCCTTCGCCTGGTCGATCAGCGTGTTTTCGTAGCGCCCCTTATTGACCCGCGTCAGCGCATCGAAGATCGGCTTTGCGTCCTTGTCCTTCAGCAGCGGGATCTGCTTTGCGAGTTCGGCGGCATGCGCGTATTGCGAGTGCGCTGTCGCAATGTCGCCCCGCGCTTCGGCGCAGGCGCCTGCATTGTGCTGGATGCCCGGCGCATTCGGGTAGGCCTCTGCAAGCTCGGCCCATTGCGCGCAGGCGCCGGTGAACTCGCCGCGCTTGGTGGCCTGCACGGCGGCGGCGAAGCGCGCGTCCCCCGCCTCTTCGCCGACCAGCGGCCTGGTGACAATCTCGGCGCGGAAGGTGGCTATGTAGGGGGCAATGTCGAACCGGAACTGGGCCACGGCGGCGGGCACGGCGCCGGCAATCATGCTGTAAGGCGCTTCATAATTGCCGTAGGTTTCGTAGATGGTGGAGCCGACCGTGCCGGTTGTTTGGTTCGTATACGGATATTCGGCAACATCGTAGCAATCTTCCCGCTCGGTCGTGCCGCCCTGGGCGGAGGTGAACACGGTGCGCCGCGCCGCCAGGTCGATCAGGCTGGCGGTGACCTGCACATCGACGATTTCCTTGGTGCACTCCATCTCGACAATCTTTTCGCGCTTGTAGTTGAACGGGCCGTCATACTTGGCGCAGCGCCGCTCTGTTTCGAGGCGGATCTCGCCCCGGTAGCTGGTCACCGCTACCCCGCCTTCATAGACGCCCTGCGGCTGATCGGAATCCAGCACCACGAACCAGGGCCGGCCTTCCAGCTCGGCCGACCGGATGAGGGCGTCAAACTCGCGCCCGGCAATATCGCCCGCAGGGCCATCGAACCGGCCGGCCGACACGTCGGTATAGTTGAGGGCGTCCGGGAAATTCGGCGCCGCCCGGGCCGTATAGTCATAGCCCGGCGTGGCGCAGGCCGCGAGAAACCCGGCCAGGACCAGAGCCAGAACCGGAGCCGGAAAGCGCGTCATGTTTACCCCCACTGATGCAGCTGACCAGACGTGCCGACACTCCTGCGCGGCGTCAATGGTTGACGAAGTCCGCGCCGCGTCCCACTTCACGGCCTGCTTCCAAGAGGACACCCCTATGACGCGCACCCTTTTCACCCCCTTCAAGCTCGGCAAGCTCGAACTTCGCAACCGCGTCGTGATGGCGCCGATGACCCGCTCGCGCTCACCGGGCGGCGTGCCGGGGGAGGATGTGGCGGATTATTATGCCCGCCGGGCCGCCGCCGATGTCGGCCTGCTGGTCACCGAGGGCACGACCGTGCGCCGGGGCGGCTCGTCGAATGACCCGAACGTGCCGAACTTCTACAAGGCCGATGCCCTGAAGGGCTGGGGCCGGGTGGTCGGGAAGGTGCATGCCGAGGGCGGCGCGATCGCCCCCCAGATCTGGCACCAGGGCATGGTGCGCAAACAGGGCACCGGGCCCAATCCCGACGCGCCGACCGATAGCCCCTCGGGCCTCACCCATACCGGCAAGCAGGTGCTTCCCGAACCGACCACCGCCGAAGTGGACGACATGGTGCTCGCCTATGCCGACGCCGCCGCAGACGCCAAACGCCTCGGCTTCGACACGCTCGAGATCCACGGCGCTCACGGCTACCTGATCGACCAGTTCTTCTGGGACGCGATGAACAAGCGCTCCGACCGCTATGGCGGCGGCCTGACCGAGCGGGCCAGCTTCGGCGGCGACATCATCCGCGAGATCCGCAAGAAAGTCGGCCCGGATTTCCCGATCATCCTGCGCTATTCGCAGTGGAAGCAGCAGGACTATACCGCGCGCCTCGCGCCGACCCCGCAGGAGCTGGAAGCTTTCCTGAAAGTGTTTGTGGACGCGGGCGTCGATTGTCTGCACGTCTCGCAGCGCCGCTACTGGGAGCCGGAATTCCCTGAGATTGACGGCCCTAACGGCCTGAACGGCGCTGGCTGGGCGAAGAAGCTGACGGGCTTGCCGACGATCACGGTCGGCTCGGTCGGCCTCAACGGCGACTTCGAGAAATCCTTCGCCGGGGAAGGCGCCCCGCAGCGCT
>CALGEF010000382.1 GCA_937881755.1 uncultured Acidobacteriota bacterium | reverse complement strand
GCAATCTGCGCTTTGCGCGTCAGTGTGCCATCGACTTCGTCGGCCAGCAGGTCCAGCAGGCGGCGCGTTTGCTTATCGGGGCCGCCATAGGTCAACTCCTGGATCCGGTAAGCCAGGCGGCCTTCCAGGAAGTTGCGGCTGTTGTTCGGCGCCGGCGCATCGTAGAGCGCCTGCCATTCAGCCTTCAGCTCATTGACAGACATGGCTTTCAAAGCGGCCAGACGCGCCAGGATGGGTTCATGTGTGGTCATGCAGATCTCCTCTGAGTTGGAGTTGCAGTACCGCTCTGTTTGCGCGGGAAGTGTAGCGAACGGTCTCCAGTATTCTGGGATAGATCGTCGCGATCGCGGCCCGCGAGGCGCACCACGGCCGTGGCCAGCAGACCATAGAGCTCGGTGCGGCGCTCATGCGCCGTCATGCGGTCTGGGTGAAGCGGGTTGGGTCGGGTTAGGGGAGGCGGATCGAATATCATGATCCATCGGTGCCGGATTGTTCCGCCGCCCGCGACCTTGGAAGGGGTCAGGCTCCTTCTGCCTACGATGGATTGAACGGTTCAACCCGTCGATCAAGCTCATTGAAGGGGCAGGATGTTTTTGTTATGTTCTATCCTTGCATCAATTGAATCGGTGGGGTTGCGGCATGGCCGAAGGGCAGGCTCCGGGGGCACTCTGGACTATTGGAACCGCGATGGAGCACGTCCACCGCATAGAGGGGTATGCGCTCGAACAAGAACTCTATCGTGTGGTTTTTTGCGATGAGACCCTGCAGATTGGCGCACGCCCGGCAGCAGAAGAGCCTCGGCGATATCCCTCTCAGAGTTCCATTGATAGTTTTCTGATCGCCTTGCGCGATGGCTATGTCCGCGCAACGGGCCGCCGATCTACCATCAGGCGTAACGATTGCGAGGATGATCGTAATGTCTGGCGGCTGCACGCGGTGGACCCAACGCTGATTACGACGGACGAATGGCGCGCGGGGGAGTTCGACTCGAATGAACTGATGCTGACGGGACCGTCTTGGCAGTACATCCACATTCAGGTGCCAGAGTTTATGGTAAAGGCGATCTGGCCCGATTGGCCTGAGGGCGATGACGAACCTGCGATCTTTCATCTTGACGCACCGGACTATACGACGCCGTATCTTGAGCTGATGCAGCAAGCGATCCTGCAATTCGGGCTGACGGTCCTGCACCAGGAAAAGAAAGAGGTTCTCTCGGACTGGTTCAGGACGCAGCGGATCGACGGCGAACCCGTTTCGAAGAACCTTGCCGACGCGATGGCCACGCTGGTCCGCTTGCCTTCCGCGCAACGCGGCGGAGCGAAGCGGATGCGCGGGCCGGACCTTCGGCAGAGGGAATGACCCGGTTTAGGCGCCGGCGATTTGGTATTGAATAAACACAGATCGCCAAGAACAGCCGTTGCCGATCCAAATAGCTCGTCAATTACAAGAGCGCCGAGTAGAACATTCGTTCGAAGCCTGTGAGCGGTAAATGAGCATAAGCGTCGCAAACACCTCGTTCGCTCCGCAAATGAGGTTGGCGCACGTCTGAGCACTATTCGCAGTTCCAATACGGCCGACGAGGCTCTTGTCGCGGCGATGTGATGTCCCTGCAAACGGTTGTATTCCTCAACGGTTTTGATCAAGGGCGCCTCTCTCAGCATTCTGAAGTTCCTGGCCGGCGCTTCCGGCGGCAAGGGGGCTTTGCTAGGGGCTCACTCGTTCAGCCACCGGCCTTAAGTGGGTGGAACCTTTTTCGCGCGTGGATGAGGGGTCACCCCCACAAATTTGCAGCGGCCGCTGGGGACGCTTCCAACGTGTCATTGGACCTGTTGGATTCCACCCATGATTTGATTTAATTCCAACAGCTTGCAGCAAGGGTTCACCCCTTTCGGGCGTAATAGCTGCAAGCTGGGATGACCGGTTTCGACGTCGCGAGGGCATCCCAAAAGGCGCCAAAACCGGGGGCAACAACGCCCCTCATTCGGTTTTGCATCGCCCGTGTTCGCCGCCCTCCGCTATCCCTTGTGCCCTACACCCGCGGCCCCTCGGCCGATCGGCGTGGGTACACCCGTTCTCCGGTGGCGGCGATGAACGGGCGGGACTGGCAGGCCTTCGACGCCGAACTGCGCGCAAGGGTGCCGGAGCTGGCGGTGGAGCTCCTTGGCAAGCCGGCCCTTCGTGCGGGCCAGGAATGGCGCTGGGGCCGCAAGGGCAGCCTCTCGGTCGTGGTGACCGGTGGCAGAGCCGGCATGTGGTTTGACCATGAGGAGGGCAGGGGCGGCTGGTTCTCCGAGCTTGTGGGCCGCAACCTTGGCATGGCCAGAGAGGGCGCGAACGACTGGATTGCCGACCGGATTGGCATGGCTACGCGCCACCAGCCTGTGGGCCGCCGCACAGGTCCGTTGGACATGCCGGCGAACGATCTTTGCAAGCCGCAACTGGCACTGCCCGAGGCGCCGCTCGCGCGCAATCCTG